>WGBC01000001.1 GCA_015494535.1 Nitratiruptor sp.
ATGTGTATAAGAGACAGGTGCAAAACTGTGCCGAAGGCAAATGCGAGTGTATGAGCGATGAGACGAAGAAAAAGATACAAAACATGCAAGTAGCAGGCCAAGATGGACAGGTGGAGCTGCACTTGGAAGGAGAGGTGAGCAAAGAGGAGATTGAAGCTGCTTTGCGGCGATCCAAAGTGCTCAATAAAGATTGATGCGCTTTTACATCCTTAGCGGTGCGGGGCTCAGTGCCGATAGTGGCATTCCTACCTTTCGCGATGGGGGCCTTTGGGATGAGGTGAGCATCGAGGAGGTAGCCACCCATGAGGCTTGGCTAAAGAGTCCGGCCAAAGTGATAGCATTTTTCGACGCAAGGCGTCAGGAGTTAGCACGCTATCAGCCAAATAGTATGCATAAATTCCTCGCTACGCTTCCTAATGCTGTGCATCTGACGCAAAATGTGGATGATTTGTGCGAAAGAGCTGGAGGCAAGCCTATCCATCTGCATGGCAAACTCACTGAAATTCGCTGCGAGACATGCCAAAAGATCTACGATATAGGCTACAATCCGCAGCCAAAAAAGTGCAAGTTTTGTGGTAGCGAGAGGCTGCGTCCCAATGTGGTGCTCTTTGGAGAGATGGCGCCAAACTATCGCCACCTCTACACGATCGAGGCGGATATTTTCATAGCCATTGGCACAAGCGGGGCTGTGATCGACATAGCGGATATTGCCCAAAAATATCCTATTTCTATCCTCATTGATCCAAAAAGAAGAAAGAGAGTAACGATGTTTGGGGAGTTTGATGAATATATCGATGAATATTTTACCCATTACATCCCCAAAGGAGCCATAGCGGCCATAGAGGATCTGCAAAAATTACTAAAGGAAACCTATGGAAGCGCTCATCCAGCAACAAAATGAACTTAACGAATATTTTATCTATATGGAGCTTGCAAAGATTGAAAAAGATCCTCACAATAAAAAGATTTTGCAAAATATTGCAATGGAAGAAAAAGAGCACTATGAATTTTGGAAAAAAATCACCAAGCAAGATCTTAAACCTCAAAAACTAAAAATCCTCTATTATGTCACACTTGCCAAGCTCTTTGGCCTTGCTTTTGCTTTGAAGCTGATGGAGCGAGGCGAAGAGAAGGCGCAATGCTTCTATAAACGCCTCATTATGAAATATCCTGAAGCTAAAAAGATCTTCGAGCAAGAGCACGAACACGAAGAGAAGCTGCTAAGGATGCTCAATGACGCCAAGCTCGCCTATGCCGGAGCGATAGTGTTGGGGATGAATGACGCCTTGGTGGAGTTGACGGGAACGCTTACGGGCGTGGCGCTGGCATTTGCAAATGCCAAATATGTGGGCATAACGGGGGTCATCATGGGTGTGGCCGCTGCACTTTCGATGGCCGGCAGCGCGTATCTTGAAGCGCGTGAAAACAAAGATGCCGGGATAGAGCCCAAAAAGTATGCTTTTTATACGGGGCTTGCCTACGTTCTCACTACCATCATCCTCGTTGCGCCGTTCTTCTTCGCAAATAGTGCGAAGATGGGACTGCTCTTTATGTTCGCCGGAGCGGTGATCTCCATCACGCTTTACAATTTCTACATCGCCGTGGCCAAAGAGGAGAACTTTACAAGGCGGGTGGGGGAGATGTTCGCCATCACCTTCGGCGTGGCACTCATATCCTTCGCTATCGGATATTTTGTCAATAAGTATTTCGGCATTGAGATATGATAGAGCATATCGTGCAGTTGCTTGATGTTGCTTGGTTTCGTGATCGTGGCCGCTTCGGTGTATGTTTGGCGCAAGATGCACCAAGTAGGTGCAACTAACCAGAATATTTGAGCTCGTAAATTTTATTCCCTACGATGAGGTAGCAAAAGTGATCGGCTAACATCTTGCCAAAGAGCATGGCGTGTTGGCAAGCCACATAGCGATCACCCTTTTGGGGAAGCTGGAATTTTTCAAAAAGCTCAGCTTTGATGCGGTAGGTTTCGTTGGTATCCAAGTCCTTTACTGTATGGCCTTTGATGGCGATGTGGCGCGCGATGTGGTAGACGTTGTGTTTAAGAGGCAAAATCGCACCGAATAAAAACATCGCCAGCACTACACCCAGAGCTAGCTCGCTTTTGTGCATGATGATGAAAGCTCCCATGAAAGCGAGAGCCGCTAAGAGAACCCATCCTGCCGGAATGTAGTAGACACCGAGTATGATGAGAACCAAAGCGATGATGGTAGATATGAGGATGAGGAGTTTGTTCATGATTTGCTCCTTCGTATTATGGACTATGATAGCGAAAAAAAGTTATTTTCTTTGCTACAAAAGTAGCGCTGCGAGATACAAATAATAAATGCTTTCTATAAGTAAAAGTTGAAAAAGTATCATGACAAAAAGTCTGAAGCTGCTCAACTTAGTATG
>WGBC01000002.1 GCA_015494535.1 Nitratiruptor sp.
ATGGAAGATCGCGTCGTCAAGCTTGAGACGAGGATGGACTTTGTGGAGCGCGACATCGTGCAGATGCGCCAGGCGCACAAAGAGGAGATGATGAAGCTAACCAAAGCCATCGAGGAGATGCGCGACGAGTTCGCAAAATTTCGCCAAACCAACAACCAGATCAAGTGGCTCATTGCCGGAGCCGCCGCTACCTACTTTTTCAAAGAGATTGGCTTGGAGCATCTTTTGGCGTTTTTAAAGGTATCGCTATGACCCAAGAGCTCATTCGTCGCATAGACAATGTGGTGCAGATTGGCAAGGTGTGCGAGATAAAAAGCGATGAGGGCAAAGCGCTTGCCAGAGTGGATATACACGGCAGGGTGACGGACTTTTTGCCGGTCTTTTTGTGGAACAGCGATTTTATCAAAGTGTGGATGCCCATTCGCATCGGCCAGCAAGTAAGCGTTTTGTGCCCCTATGGCAACGCAAACTTTGGCATCGTGCTGCCGGGAATCTACCACAAAAACAACAAAGAGCCAGAGGGAGCCAATGAGAAAAACATTATCTTTGAAGTGAAACACAAAGAGTATTTTATTCGAGCTCGCATAGAAGATAGCGATATTTTCATCCATATCAAAAAGGGCAGCTTTACTTGCGATTTTCGCATCGAAAATATCGATGTCTTTTTAAAAAGAGTCAAAGGGGAACATACCACTGATTTTAAGCTCATCGACAGTGACTTTTTCGCAAAGCTTGCCCACAAAGATGATTCTTTGGATTTGAGTATTGAAGATTTTCGTCTACTACTTGAGATTATCAAAAACCAAAAGAGTGCAAAAGTCTCTATCAATGAGGGAAATGTGGGCATAGAGAGTGATGAAAATATCTCAATAAAAGCAAAAAAGATTGCAATCGATGGCGAAGTGAGCATCAGCAAAAACTTGCGTGTGGCCAAGAGCGTTTATGACGAGCTTGGCGATCTGACGCATCACGGACATCCAAGATGATAGTGGAAGTGGAGCATGCAATTGTGGATGAGGATGGCTACATCATCGACGTGGCAGAAGAGATACGAAGAGTGCTTATCACCAGACAAGGAAGCATCCCGATGAACCCGAGTTACGGAAGCAGGCTCTATGAGCTAAGAGATCGCACCTTTGACGATGAGACGAGGCTGAGAGCCATTCAGTACACCCACGAAGCCATCGATATGTGGGTCAAGAGAGTTAGGTGCGAGCGGGTGGAAGTCTTGCCGCATAGCAGCGAGACGTTTGTCATCAAAGCAAAGGTGGCGCCAAGATGATGCCAAAAGTGGTGCAAGAGCTCAGCTACCAGACAATTTTGGATGAGCTCGTGGCGCTGACAAAGGAGCTTTTGCCACAGTGGAACCCCGCCGAGGGAGACACGGCTATGCTGGTGCTAAGAGCCTTTGCCTATAGGGAATTGCACCTAAGAGCCTATTTCAACACTTTGGCCAAAGCCTTCTTCCTCTCCACCGCAAGCGGGAGCGATCTGGACGCATTGGCAGAGACGCTCTATGGGCTTTATCGCCTCAGAGGTTCCAAACCAAGAGCAAAGGTGAAATTAAGCCTCCTTGCTCCACTGCCCTATGAGTACAGAGTGCCAAAGGGCTTTCGGCTCAGTGACGAGAGTGGGGAGTTTTTTGCCACTTTGGTGGAGGATGTGGTGTTTATGCCAAGCGAGACCGAGAAAGAGGGCGTGATCGAGCTGCAGATGGAGATCGCCTTTTTAGACGTCAAGACCGAAGCGCAAACGACTCCGATGCCCTATCTCAAAGTCAAACAGCTCACGCCTTTTGAAAATGGCAGCGACGCTGAGAGCGACGAGGCGTTCAAAGAGCGCATCAGGGTGAGTCTTGCGCATAAATCCACAGCTGGTAGCGCTTTGACATACGAGGGTTATGCCTACAGCGCGGACGAGCGGATCGAAGATGTGCGGGTGGTGAGTCCAAGTCCCGGCGTGGTGCACGTGATCTACTGGGCCCAAGCGATGGATGATGCGATGCGCGAGCGAGTCTGGAATACTTTGAGCGCGGAGGATGTGCGGCCTTTGACGGATAATCTGGAAATCTTTGCGGCCAATGAGGTGCGCTTCGATGTGGAAGCGAGACTCAAGATCTCTACCAAAAGTGATAGTGCCAAAGTCTATGTGAGAGCTTTAGAAAATCTGCAACGAGTCTTTGCCAAGACGAAAATCGGCGAGGACATCAGCCAAGCAAAGGTGATCGATGCGTTGATGGTGGATGGCGTGCGGGATGTGCGGCTAAGCAAACCGGAAGAAAACATCAAGATAGGCGACTACTCCATAGCATTGCTTGGCAACGTCAATGTGAGCTACGAGGTGGGTGATGAGCTGTAAGAGCATTTTGCCAACCAACATCGATGAAAAAATCAACGCTTTGGATGTGATTGGCTGCGAGGAGCTTGAAAAGATCCAAGAGGCTCTAAGAGCAATCGAGGATTTTCACGACGCTTTGCACATCGACGAGCGCTTTTTGGAAATCTTGGCGGATAGCTACGAAGCCAAGCGTTTCAAAGACTTTGAGCCAAGGGCGAGGGAGCTGATCCTCTATGCCCAAAAGCATTATCCAAAGCTTGGCACCGTGGCTGCGGTCAAAGAGGTGCTCTATGCCTTTGGATTGGATGCAGAGGTGAAAGAGTGGTTTGAAACCGGCAAGCCTCCCTACATTTTTGACTTGGATCTCTCGGTGAGCGATAGGCCCATAAGCAAAGAGCTTATAGAGCAGATCATGCGGCTCGTGGAGTTTACCAAAAACGTCCGCTCCAAGCTTGGCGAGCTGCTGCTCTCCTATAAAGTCACATACACCGCCACGATGCGAAGCGGAGGCGTGGGGGAGGCAAAAGGGAGCACGCTGCCAAAAGGGTATGCAAATGCGGCAAATGCGAAGAACATAGCCAGAAGCGGTGGCGTAGCAGAGGCGAGAGCCTCCACCAAAGCCGTTGGGCTAAAGAGCCAAAACTTTTTCGCTCTTCCCGTTTTTAGCGGATGTGCGGGGGAGAGCATAGCAACTGCAAACTTTAAGGAGATGGGATGAATCCGGTAGGTGAGAGCATTGTCACGGCGCAGGGGATCTATGCGCTTCTTGAGGCAAATACCAGAGGCGAGCGGGTCAAGGTAAAAAGCTTTGTCTTTAG
>WGBC01000003.1 GCA_015494535.1 Nitratiruptor sp.
ATGGAGCGGGAGACGGGACTCGAACCCGCGACCCTCAGCTTGGAAGGCTGATGCTCTAGCCAACTGAGCTACTCCCGCAAATGGTGGTGGGAGGAGGATTCGAACCTCCGAAGGCGAAAGCCAGCAGATTTACAGTCTGCCCCCGTTGGCCACTTGGGTATCCCACCTTCTTACTGGTCAAGCGCTGAATTTCATGGAGCCGGTGAAGGGACTCGAACCCCCGACCTGCTGATTACAAATCAGCTGCTCTAGCCAACTGAGCTACACCGGCGTTTTTGATGACGAGTGAAATTTTAGTAGATTTTTTTTGCTTTGTCAAGAGTTTGTATAAATATACTCTTTAGCATCGAGATTTTCCCAAAGGGTGGGCTCAGCCCAAAAGCGCTTGTACCCTTTGGATGATATTTTCTATTGTAAAGCCATACTCTTTGAAAAGTATATCCGCTTTTCCGCTCGCGCCAAACCTATTCTCCATAGCTATCACATCATCTGCGAATCGATACCACTCTATCCCTGCTGCCGCTTCGATGGCTATACGCTTGGTGGATGGATCGATGACCGCTTCTTGGTACTCTTTTGACTGCTCCAAGAAAAGCTCCATACACGGCATACTGACTATATTAGCATTGATGCCTCGCTCCTCTAGATGGCATCCAGCCTGCAGTGCTAGCATCACTTCGCTGCCTGTGGCGATGAGTGTAACGATGGCATTGTCTCTTTTTCTAATAATGTATGCACCTTTTTGTGGCTCGCCAAAATCTCTGGTAGGTTTAAGGGTTTTGAGTTTTTGGCGCGAGAGCACAAATCCGCAAGGCTTGTCGAGTCTAAGTGCCACTTGCCAGCAAGCTACGTTTTCTGTGGCATCGGCTGGCCTGAATGTATAGAAGTTTGGCAGTGCCCTAAAAGTAGTCAACTGCTCTACTGGTTGGTGCGTGGGACCATCTTCGCCGACACCAATGCTATCGTGCGTCCAGATAAAGTAGTTTTTGAGCTTACTAAGTGCTGCGATTCTTACGGCTGCTTTTTGATAGTCGCTAAAGACAAAAAATGTAGCGTTAAAAGGCATAAGAAGCCCATAGGCGGCCATGGCGTTGGTAATTGCTCCCATAGCGTGCTCGCGAATGCCAAAATGCAGGTTCCTACCTTCTGGAAAATCACCCATGCCTTGCAGATAAGTTTTGTTCGATGGCGCCAAATCCGCACTCCCACCCAAAAAACCAGGCAACGATTTGGCGATGGCGTTGAGGATTTTTCCATTGCTATCGCGTGTGGCCACCATGCTACCAGGCTCAAACTCTGGCCACTCAATCGCATCGAAATCCGGGTTTTGCAATCGCTCTAAAAGCTCGTTCTGCTCTTTGTATGGCGACTCTATAATGAGTTTGTTCCACTCTTTTTGGGCAAGTTCACCTTTCTCTATAGCACAACGAAATCTCGCCAATATATCCTCTGGGACGTAAAATTTCTTATCCGGATCGAATCCGGCCTTTTTCTTAGCACAGCGAATATCCTCTTCGCCAAGGGGCGCTCCGTGAGAATGGGGATCCCCTTCATATTTGCAGCTGCCTTTAGCTATTGTTGTGTGGGCAATGATAAGTGTTGGCTTAGTGCGTTTTTTCGCCCAGATGACTGCTGCGTTTATATCTTCATAATCATGCCCATCCACTTCGATCACATCCCAGTTTTGCGCCAAAAAGCGCTGCTTAACATCTTCGTTCCAGGCTAGCTTCGTATCGCCTTCTATCGTAATGTGGTTGCTGTCATAAATCATTATGAGATTGTCGAGCTCCAATCTACCAGCTAGCGCACACGCCTCATAGCTGATGCCCTCTTCCAAATCCCCATCACCACAGAGGCAGTAGACTTTGTGATCGATAATTTTAGTTGTTTCAGTGTTGAGAATGGAAGCAAGATACTTGCTAGCAATCGCCATACCAACCGCATTGGCGACACCTTGTCCAAGAGGCCCAGTGGTTATCTCGATACCAGGTGTGTGACCATATTCTGGGTGGCCTGGCGTTTTGGAACCAAATTGGCGAAACTCTTTGAGATCGGCTAGTGTTAGATCATAACCCCAAAGATAGAGCAACGAGTAGATAAGTCCAGTCGCATGACCTCCACTAAAGATAAGGCGATCGCGATTGAGCCATTTTGGATCCTTTGGGTTGTGGCGCAGGTGTTGCGAAAGCACAACAGCCACATCGGCAAGGCCAAGTACTACGCCGGGGTGGCCGCTGTTTGCTTGCTGGATCATATCCAAACCCAAAAAACGAATAGTATCTGCCATCTTCTTTAGCATCTTTTTATCCATGCTTGTTTCCTTTATGTCTGTAAAAGTAGTGCTTGAGTAGTGTATCGAGTGTGGTTGAGATATTTTCTGGAAAAGCCTCAAGTTCCTTTTGCAGTTTTTGTGCCAGGTTATCGGCCTCATTAATAGCGTTTGCGAGTCCCAAGAGATTGACGAATGAGTTTTTGTGCTGATCGTTGTTGGTGGTTTTGCCAGCCTCTTGGGAAGTGAGCGTCGCGTCGATAATATCGTCTTGTATCTGAAAAAGCAGCCCCAAATCGATCCCAAAATCGTAGAGTTGCTCTTGCATTTCCCTATCAAGCCCAGCAATAACCGCGCCCATCTGCAAACTTGCGGCTATGAGTTTGGCGGTTTTGTTGATATGCAGCTGCTTTAACTGCTCCAAATCTAAAGGCTTTTTCTCAAAGTAGCAATCGAGAATCTGCCCATGCACCATCCCATAAATGCCACCATTGTATGCCAAAATCTCGCAAAGCCTACTTTTTACGTCACTACTGAGCGCGGAGGTGGCAAGTAGGTAGAAAGCGTGTGTATTGAGCCCATCTCCCACAAGCACGGCGCTTAACTCGTCATACTTGGTATGCAGTGTCGCGCGTCCCCTTCGCATGTCGGCATTATCCATCACTGGTAAATCATCATGAATAAGCGAATAGGTATGCAAGAGCTCAATCGCCATCGCCGGCTGCAGACTCGATGGGATGAGCAGAGGATTGACAGCTTGGACGACGCTCAATAGCAGCATTGGGCGAAATCTCTTGCCCGGAGCTTCCAGCATATAGTTGAGCGCTTCTTGGTAGAAGGGATGGAATGTCTCTATTTTGCAAAGGTTCTTTTGCAAAAACTCTTCAAAAATTTCGCTGAGCTCCATCTACTGCTGTCCAAAAATATTTGGATTCATGAGGTTCATTGCGGTAGTTTTCTTGTCCTCTTCCACCATTTTCAAAACATCGTTAATGGCAGAAATGAGCAATATCTGCAAAGACTCTTTGTCTTCCAGCAAAGAATCATCGATTTTTATATCGATGACCTCGCCTTTGCCATTTGCGCTCACTTCTACCATGCCGCCACCACTTTTGGCGGTAAATATTTTCTTCTCGCTCTCTTCTTGGATCTTCTGGGCTTTTTCTTGCAGCTCTTCGAAAACCTTGCCAAGCTCGGCAAGATTGAGTTTATCAAACATCTAGAGCCTTTCACATAGAATTAATTATCTCGTCTATATCGTTGTTATCATTGACCAAAACGATCGTTGGCTCATAGTTCGCCAACTCTTCTTCACTAACGAGCATATACGCAACTATTATGATCTTATCGCCTGGATGAGCTTTTCTAGCGGCTGCTCCGTTGAGACAGATCTCTCTTTTGCCACGCTCGCCTTTAATTACGTATGTCTGAAAGCGCTCGCCGTTGTTGATATTTAGTATATCGACTTTTTGGCCAACACGAAGTTTCGCTGCTTCCATAAGCTCTTCATCGATGGTAATGGAGCCAACGTAGTTGAGGTCGGCATCCGTAACCGTAGCTCGATGAATTTTGCTATAGAGCATTTCGATAAACATATTTTACGCTCCACCTGCCATTTTGATAACATCAGCGATACTCATTGGCTCGTCCCAGTACTCTTTTGGAATAAGATACTCTTCCACTGGGTTGCCACCAATAATATGCTCTTCTATTATTCTATCAATTTTTTGCTTATCAAGTCCAACATACATGTAATGTCCCGGCTCTACGAGCATGACTGGTCCCAATTGACACCTATTAAGGCATCCCGTTCTTACTGGCTGCACTGCGGCAATAATCCCTTTTTCCATCAATTTTTGCGCCATGTATTGAAAAAGCTGTTGGCTCTCTGGATTGTTTTGGCTTACGCAACTTGGCTTTGGAAATCCTGGAGGTGCTGATTGCTCACACTTGAAGATATAGAACGTTGGTTGTGGAATACCCATTTTCACTCCTTTAAATCATACAAATTTTGTCTGAATTGTATCACGACTAATTTATAAAAAAATTACAAATTTCGTTTACTTTCTTTGCTGCAATATACTTTCAATTACATCCCTGTCGCTAAAAGGCACCTGCTTGCTGCCTATTTGCATATACTCTTCGTCACCTTTGCCAAGAACCAAAAGAATCTCATCATCTTGCAATTCACCAATAGCCTTTTGCAATGCTTCTTTGCGATCCGTTATGCAAAACAGTGGCACGTTCGTCTTGATTCCTTGCTTGATGTCAGCGATGATGGCTTCGGGTTCTTCACTGCGAGGATTGTCGGAGGTGAGATAAATCTTCGTACAAAATCTGCCGGCAACCTCTCCCATGAGAGGACGCTTCTTTTTGTCACGATCTCCACCGGCTCCAAAAAGTGCCACGATCTTCTTTCCGCCAAAAGATTCGAACACCTTTTGCATGCCATCAGGCGTATGGGCGAAATCTACGATGATAAGAGGCTCTTCGCTTACTACCTCCATACGTCCTTTGACACCAGCGAAATGCTCTACAACCTCGGCGATGTTAGCAAGATCCTCGTTGGTGAGCATATGCACCGCACCGATGGCCGCCATGATGTTGTAAAGATTGAAAAAGCCCTGCAGTGGTGAGTAGAAATCAATAGTGGTCGAGCCAAAGCGAAGCAGTGCGCTGATACCATTTTGTAAAGAGTAAGCTAGTATTTGGTACGTGGCCATCTCTTCGATGGCATAGGTTCTCGTGTTTTTTACGTTGTATTTTATGAACTTATCCTCTTTGTTAATGAGTTTCATAGAGTCATCGGCGAAGAAACTACTTTTCGTAGCTATGTAGCTTTGCATATCTTTGTGATAGTCCAGGTGATCTTGGGATATGTTGGTAAAGACCTTAAGAGCAAAGCCAAGCCCCTCGATGCGGTTTTGATGAATTGCGTGGGAGCTCACTTCCATGCAAAAATGGCTGCAACCCTCTTTTTTGGCCTGGTAGAGATTGTATATCGTCGAAAGAATCGGCGGGGTAGTAAGGCTTTTGCCACCTCTTTGCTCATCTGCGATGAAAAAGCCTCTGGTTCCTTGCAAAGCTGCTTTGTAGCCAAGATCGTTCAAAATCGAATATATGGCAGCCGCTGTTGTAGTCTTGCCATTAGTGCCCGTCACACCTACTATCTGCATATCTTGCAATTTCAGTTTTTCTAAAAGCTCGATAGGTGTAATGGAGGGAATCTTCTGGTCATAGTATTTGCTGTTTTGCTGGGTAAGTAGAAAGAGGTGAGCGTCATCTTGCTCTTGTGTGTTGTCAGTAATGCGTAGGCTATCGAAATCGAAAATCATCGTTTTTCACTATGCAATTTTTCTACGAACTCTTGTAATTTCTCATCCGCAGGATAGAGTTTAGAGGCATCCTCTAGATAGCTATATACCATATCCGTAAAACCGTGTTCTATAAGATTTTCAATGAAGTCAAAAAAATCGCTTTTTTGCGTGATAATCACTTTGGTGCTATACATAATGTCTTCAAAAGCCCTCTTGAAACCGCCTCGTTGATCTACAATCGATTTAAAATCTTTATACGATATCCCTTCTTGTAAAAATATATTTTCGTGACTCAAAAGATCGTTCAAACTCTCTTGGGCATTGTCGAGAGATTGCACCATCTGTATCACACGCTCTTCTGGTTCTCTTTCTTTTTCTTCTTTCAAGATAACATAAAAATCAAAAAGGGCTGACGCCTCCTCCTCATCTTCCTTTGCCAAGTCGCACAATATCACGCCAAGCTGAGCTCGTTTGTCGCTTGGATCGATACGCAACATCTTTTCGAAATAAGACAAGGCGCTATGAAAATCTTTTTTCATAAAACTCTCAAAAGCCGCTTGCAAGAGTTTCTCTTTATCCATTCTGTCCGCTTTCATACTGCTGTGCGATGTCCTCCCATTGATCTTCGTATCCAGGTGGTATATTGATAACTTCTATATCAGGATGTATATCTATTTTGAGTTGACGCTCTACCCCATATTTAAGCGTATTGCCTGCCGCACTACATCCAACGCATGCACCGCCAAGTTGTACAAAAACCTTACCGTTTTTGACGCCAAGCAGTTTAATGTCACCTCCGTCAAGTGCAAGCATAGGTTTTAGCTTCTCTATCACTTTTTCCACTGCAGGGTAGAGATCTTCGTCAGAGAATGGAAATGTCATCTTTTTCCTTTGCATTGTTTGAGAGGAATATAGTTTATTTATACTTAGAAGTAGATTAGACAGAAAAGTTAATTGAGGGGCAAAGCCCCATAATTTTATACGAATTCAATGAAAGCCATAGGTGCAGCATCACCGCGTCGCACACGAGTCTTAATAATTCTTGTATATCCACCATTGCGCTCTTTGTATTTTGGCGCGATCTCGTTCATAAGTTTCTTTGTAGCTTCCTTGTCTTGCAAATGCGCAAAAACTTCTCTATGAGCATTGAAATCGCCAACACGAGCCTTCGTGATGAGCTTTTCTATGTAGCTTCTAAGCGTTTTTGCCTTTGCAACAGTCGTCTCAATCTTTTCATTCATAATAAGCGCAATCGCAAGGTTTTTCAGAAGCGCTTTTCGATGTGAACTTGTTCTATTTAGTTTTCTATAACCATGTCTATGTCTCATTATTCAATCCTTTAAGACTTGATCTTTTCGATCTTATTAGCGATCGCTTGTTTTAATTGTGGAGTCATCTTTTCTGTATCGATACCAAGTTCGGCAATCTTTTCTTCAATTTCATCAAGAGATTTTTTGCCAAGGTTTTTGATCTCTTTGAGCTCTTTTGGATCCATCAAAAGAAGCTCACCGATATATTCAATCCCTGCTCTATCCAAAGAGTTGTAGCTTCGTGCACTAAGGCCTAGGTTTTCTATCTTTTCATAAAAAATCTGCTCATTGTTGATTGAGCCGTTTTTGCCATTACTACTCTCTATCACGTCAATATCGTTATTGAAAATGGCAAGTTGGCTATGAAGAACGTCTAGTGCCATTTTCAAAGCTTCAACAGGTTCGATCTGCCCATCAGTCTCGATATCAAAAACAATCTTTTCGTAATTTGGATTATCCTCTACCAAAACATTCTCGATAGTATATACGGCTTTCTTCACTGGTGTGAAAAAGGCATCGAGCGGTATATATCCCTCTGGGATAAGAGATCTAATATCTTCACTTGGTACATAGCCGATACCACGCTGGATAATGATTTCAAAATCCAACTCGGCATCTTCATTCAATGTTGCCAAGAAGTTTTCAGGAGTGACAATCGCTATCTCGTCGTTTTCCAGATCCGCTCCCGTTAGCTGTTTGGGTCCCGAAAAAGAGTAATGTACTGACACGCTCTCTTTTTCAGCATCTTTGATTTTGAAGCGGATATTCTTGAGATTGATAATAAATTCTGCAACGTCTTCCAACATACCGCGCACACTGTCAAATTCGTGCTGCACACCGCTAATTTTGATGCCAACCGGTGCATAGCCGGCAGTGGCACTCAAAAGTAGTCGTCTAAGTGGATGAGCTATGGAAATAGCGTATCCACTCTCATAAGGATAGACGTTGAGTCTGATATGGTTCTCTTTTACCTTTTCAACTTCCAGATTCGTCGGAACCGAAGGCGCTATTTTTATCTTGTTCATTGCCTACTCTCTTTTAAAAATTTTTACCCTGAGGTTTACCTATTACTTAGAGTATAGCTCTACTATCAATCTCTCTTCTACTGGGATTTCTACTTCGCTTCTCTCAGGAATTCTTGTAAAAATACCAAAAACTTTCTCTTTGTCCACATCAACCCAAGGAACGATGCCAGTCTGGTTAGTTAGCTCAAGAGAACGTTGGATTTGAGGATTGTTTTTGCTTTTTTCTCTTATTTCTATCTTTTGTCCCGGTTTTACTCTGTATGAAGGAATGTTAACCCTCTTACCATCTACGAGCACGTGTCCGTGGCTAACAAGCTGTCTGGCAAATCTTCTTGTTGTAGCAAATCCCATGCGATAAACTACGTTATCGAGTCTTTGCTCTAAGAGCTTAATAAGGTTTTCCCCCGTGTTGCCTTCCATTCTATTTGCCTCTTTGAAGAGGTTTCTAAACTGCTTCTCGGCAACGCCATACATGAATTTAGCTTTTTGCTTCTCACGAAGCTGCAAACCATACTCACTAATTTTGCTTCTTCTTTGACCATGCTGCCCAGGAGGGTATGGTCTTTTATCCAAAGCGCTTTTTCCTGCAAGTCTTCTCTCACCTTTGAGAGCTAGACTTACTCCAAGTCTTCTTTCGATCTTTTCTACTGGACCTCTATATCTTGCCATCTATTTTCTCCTAATCCAAAAATATTTTAGCTTTTGTGGCGTACCGTTATATCTTATACTCTTCTTCTTTTTGGAGGTCTACATCCATTGTGCGGTAGAGGAGTGATGTCTTTGAAAAAAAGAACTTTAATGCCTTCAATAGCACCTACACTTTTCACTGCAGTGTCCCTTCCGCTACCAGGACCTTGGACTTTAATGCCCACTTCTTTAATGCCGTGTTCTTTTGCTTTTGTCATAGCATCCTCAACCGCTTGTTGCGCTGCGAACGGAGTAGATTTTTTGCTACCTTTAAACCCGAGGCTTCCTGCACTACTCCATGCAATGACGTTACCCATCTCATCAGTAACAGTCACGACAGTGTTGTTGAATGTCGCGTTGATATAAACAACGCCTCTTGCAATATTCTTTTTGACAACCTTTTTTCTCGTTCTTCTTTTTGCCATCTACCTATCCTTTACTTAGAACCTACAGTTTTTTTCTTGCCTTTTCTCGTTCGAGCATTCGTTTTGGTTTTTTGTCCTCGCACTGGAAGGCCGCGTCTATGGCGAAGTCCTCTATAGCAACCGATATCCATCAAAGCTTTGATATCCATTGCCACTTTTCTACGAAGATCACCCTCTACCATATAGTTTTCGCGGATATGCTTGTTGATTGTCGCAACTTCCTCTTCTGTAAGCTCATATACTCTCTTGTCGTAGCTAATGCCTACAGCATCAAGAATTTTTCGTGAAGTTGTCAAACCAATTCCATACACGTATGGGAGCGCATATTCGATTCTTTTGTTTTTTGGTAAATCTACACCTGCAATCCTAGCCATCTTGCTTATCCTTGTCTCTGTTTATGTTTTGGATTGACGCAAATCACGCGTACTACGCCTTTTCTTTTGATGATTTTGCACTTTTCGCACATTTTCTTGACTGATGGTCGCACTTTCATTGTATCTCCTTTAGCTATTTGGCACTTTGGTAACGGTACGCTAGGCTTGACGAGCTACTCAAGCCAATCCTTGTAAGAAAAGTGCCACCTCTTACAAAGACTCTTCCCACAGTTCCAAAAAGGGGATGTAATTATACTTAAATACTACTTAAATTAAGCTTATTTATATCTAAAAGTTATCCTTCCCTTATCGAGGCTGTAGGGCGTAAGCTCCACTTTTACCTTGTCACCTGGCAAAATCTTGATATAGTGCATGCGCATCTTGCCGGCAATATGGCATAGCACCACATGCCCATTCTCAAGTTCTACACGAAACATAGCGTTTGGCAATGCCTCTTTGACAATACCGTCCACTTCAATCACATCATCTTTGGCCATCTCTAATCCTCCTTGCTTAAAATTTCTGCTTTTCCACTAATAATTGCAACAGTATGCTCGTAGTGGCTACCTCTAAGCCCATCTTCGCTCACCACCGACCATTTGTCTTCTAATATTTTGGGTGTGCCAAGCTTTTGGCAAATCATAGGCTCTAAACAAAAAACCATACCTTCTTTGATTTTTGGCCCGCTTTTTGGGCTGCCATGCTCCAGATAGTTTGGGATCTCTGGCTCCTCATGGGGTTTTCTGCCAATACCATGCCCGCAAAAGCCGTGTAGTGGCTGGTAACCTCTTGCTTTGATAAAGCGTTCAATCTCGTAGCTAAGCTCCTTGAAGCGCATACCAGCCTTGATAATATCAATAGCAAAGTAGAGCGTATCCTTTGCAATCTGGATCAAAGCCTCGTCTTGGGACGAGATTTTGCCAACGCCTACAGTCACTGCCGCATCACCGTACCAGCCATCAACCTCAGTTCCGATATCCAGGCCTATAATATCGCCCTCTTGCAACTTGTAATCCGTAGGAATGCCATGGATAATCACTTCATTGACAGATGTGCACACTGAAGCCGGGAATCCGTAGAGTCCCTTAAAAGATGGGCGAGCGCCAAGACTTCTGATATACTCTTCGCCCATCTGGTCAATCTCCTTCAAAGAGACTCCAGGTTTGCACTCATTTGCAAGATACTTGAGCGTCTTGGCTACGACAATGTTTGCTTTGCGAAGTTTATCAATCTCAGCGGGCTTTCTAATAGCTATAGCCATTAAAGCCCCACTGCGCTGAGCGTTTCATATTTGTTCATATATATTTGTGCCTCGATTTTTCGCATTGTGTCGAGAGCAACTTGCACAACAATAAGCACTGCCGTCCCACCGAAGTAGAATGGCACGCCCATAGCCTTGACCAATATCCATGGAAGCGTGGCGATGAGCCCCAAATAGAGTGCACCCCAAAAAGTTAGTCTACTTGCAACCTCGTTGAGATACTCCGCAGTTGGCTCACCTGGCCTCACACCAGGTATAAACCCCCCTTGTCTCTTGAGATTTTCTGCGATATCTTTGGCGTTAAAAACGATAGAAGCGTAAAAGTAAGCAAAGAATACCACAAACAAAAACATTAAGATATTAAACACGAAGCCATTAGGATTAAGAAAGTCTGAAATCTTTTGGACGATTGGATTTGTACTCGATTGTAAAATAGTAGATGGGAACATCAATATAGCAGAAGCAAAAATTGGAGGAATAACCCCACTGAGATTCACTTTGATAGGGATATAGTTCATGATGCGTTTTTTCTGGTTTTGCATCAAGACTTTTCTTGAATACGATACTGGCACCCTTCTCTCGGCTAACTCTACATAAATGATAAAGCCAACCGTCACCAAAATAATTGCAATTATTGCGACGAGAATGAGAAAATTGAGTTCACCTGTATTGACAAGATTGACAGTACCTGCAATTGCTGCAGGGATTCCTGAGACAATACCCGCAAAGATAATGAGTGATATCCCGTTTCCTATACCTTTTTGGGTAATTTGCTCACCAATCCACATCAATATCATCGTACCGGCTAGCATACTAATTGCCGCAATAGTGACAAAGGTAGGCATATCGATCATAATAGCACTCTCGCCGCCTCTACCTGTTAGGCTATGCAAACCTATAGAGACACCGATGGCTTGAATAAGTGTAATGGCGATAGTTGCATACCGAATGATTTGCATATATTTTGTCATTCCATCGCGTTCTTTTTTCATCTGTGCTAATGTTGGGAAAGTTGCAGCCAAGAGCTCCATAATTATAGAAGCGGTGATGTAGGGCATAATCCCTAAGGAGATAATACTCAATCTTCGCACAGCGTTACCACTGAACATGTTGAACATTCCCAGGGCATTGCCTGCCTGGGAGTCAAAAAACTCTTTTACCACATCTATGTTCACTCCAGGAACAGGCACATAGGCCAACACTCTATACAAAAAGAGAAATCCTAGAGTAATAAGAATTTTATTGACTAATGACTTGCTCATTATTTTTGTCCACTAAAAGAGATATTTTCATCTGTGATTTTATCAGTAATCTCTTTTACACTCCTACCAATGAGCTTCACTTTCGTTACATATTTTGGCAATTTGTATACGCTTCTGATACTTTCCATAGTAATCTCTTCCAAAGCAGCAATCTTTTTCACTTTATCCACATTGATAGCTACGGGTTTAGTAACGTTTGAAGTGAAGCCGATCTTTGGAAGTCTTCTTTGTAGTGGCTGTTGACCACCCTCGAAGCCTCTTTTTTGTTTGTAACCAGTTCTACTTTTTTGTCCTTTTTGGCCTCTTGTGGCTGTTTTACCCATGCCACTACCTTGGCCACGACCCACTCTTTTGATATTTTTCGTGCTTCCAGGAGCTGGTTGTAAATTGTGTAATGCCATCTTCTATCCTTATGCTTTGATTCTCTCTAACGCTTCTATTGTCGCTCGCACTAACGTTGCTGGGTTGTTAGAACCAAGAGATTTGGTCAATATGTCTTTAATACCCGCAAGTTCTAGTACAGGTCTCGCAGCACCACCGGCGATTACACCCGTACCCTGGCTTGCAGGTTTGAGCAAGATTTTACTTGCATTGTATTTGTGCTCTATATCGTGAGCTATCGTGGTTCCTTTGATATTCACAGTCGTGATATTTTTGAAAGCGTTGTCTATCGCTTTTTTGATAGCGTCAGGAACCTCTTTGGCTTTGCCAATACCGTAGCCTACATGTCCTTTCTTGTCGCCAACAACTACAAGAGCGCTGAAGCGAAATCTTCTACCACCTTTTACAACTTTTGTTACACGGCTAATATTTACTACAACCTCTTCAAAATCTTCTCTATTCCATTTTTCCATCTGCTATCCCCTAAAACTTGATTCCGTTTTCTCTAAGAGCATCGGCAAAAGATGCAACTACGCCATGATACAAATAACCGTTACGATCAAATACAATCGTCTCGATTCCGATAGCTTTGAGCTTGGAAGCCATATCCTCGGCTACCTTCTTCACGTCCTCTTTATTTGCTTTGAGCCCCAATTTGGCTCCATCGCTATATGCTAGTGTGTGACCTTTCGTATCATCGATGGCTTGTGCATAGAAATGTCTGTTTGATTTGAACACGGACACTCGAGGTCTCTCCGTAGTGCCGGTGATTTTGCCTCGCACTCTTCTCTTTCTTTTGATTCTTAGCTTATTTTTTCTTCTTTGTAGACTCTCTCTCATATGCTACCCTTTACTTTTTGGCAGTTTTGCCGGCTTTTCTAATAATAACTTCATCCACATATTTCACACCTTTACCTTTGTATGGCTCAGGTGGTCTGAAGCTTCTAATCTCTGCGGCAACTTGGCCAACTTTTTGCTTGTCATGGCCTTTGATGCTAATGATATTCTTCTCAACGCTAATCTGAATTCCTTCTGGAATAGGATAGTTGATAGGATGAGAAAATCCCAACTGCAACTCGAGCTCTTTGCCCTTTACGGCAGCTCTATAACCAACACCGTTGATTTCAAGCTTCTTCTCAAAGCCTTTAGTCAAACCCTCGATTGCGTTGTTAGCCAACGCTCTATACGTTCCCCAGTAGGCTCTGCTTTGTCGATCTTCACCTACAGGGGAAAAAACGATCTTATTATCTTCGATGGCGACTTTTACTCTATTGCCAAACTCTACCTCTTGCGAAAGGTTGCCTTTTTTGACTATTAGCTTACCATCTTCTACTTTTACTTCCACGCCGCTCGGAATTGCGACCGGTTGCTTTCCAATTCTACTCATCTTTTTCCTTTATACGATATTTCTACGATTACTCGAATGGATATCGTATTACCAAACACTGCAAAGCAGTTCGCCGCCAACACCTAGACGGTACGCTTCATCGTTAGGTAACACACCTTTGTTTGTGCTCACAATTATTGTGCCGTAGCCATTTTTAAATCGTTTAATTTCATCTTTGCCTTTGTATACACGGCGGCCCGGCTTTGAAATTCTTTTGATTTCGTTGATTACGGGCTTTTTCTTTTTGCCAGAATCTTCATATTTCAAAACTACGTTGATATATTTTTTGTTGCCATCTTCGATGACTTTATAGCTTTCAATATACCCTTTTTCCTGTAATATCTTTACAATAGACTCAACAATCTTAGAATAGAGTAGTTTCGTTACCTCTTGACCTCGCATAGAGGCGTTCCTGATTCTTGTAATTGAGTCTGCAATCATATCGTTGATCATTTTCTGTTCTCCTTCATGAATATCTAATAGGGTTCGTGCACTGCACGCTTCCTATTAGTGAAATTACCAGCTTGACTTTTTAACGCCTGGCAAAAGCCCTTCGCTCGCCATTTTTCTCAAACAGATCCTACAAAGCCCAAAATCTCTATATACAGATTTTGGTCTACCACAAATCCTACATCTCGTATACGCTCTCACTTTGAATTTAGGCTTTCTTTTAGCCTTTGCGATCATACTTTTCTTTGCCATTACTTACCACCTTTTGCAAAAGGGAATCCAAGAAGCTCTAAAAGCTTGAAAGCCTCTTTATCATTATCTGTAGTCGTCACGATTGTGATGTTCATTCCATGAGTTTTCATAATATTATCGTAATCGATCTCTGGAAACATCAACTGCTCGTCAAGTCCAAAATTGTAGTTTCCTCTACCATCGAATCCATTTCGTGGAAGACCTCTAAAGTCTTTCACCCTTGGCAACGCGATGTAGATGAGCTTTTGCAAAAAGTTCCACATTCTATCGCCTCTGAGCGTCACTTTGACACCCACGGGCATTCCTTCACGAATTTTGAATCCTGCCTCAGATTTTTTCGCTTTCGTGATAACCGCATGCTGGCCTGCAAGGAGGCTGATAGTATCTTGGATATTTTGCATCAATTTGCTATCTCTGCTAGCTTCTCCCGCACCAACGCTGATTACAATCTTCTCAAGGCCAGGGATAAGCATCGGATTTTTGAGCTCTAGCTCTTTAACAAGAGCCTCTTTTACTTCGTCGTTATATTTCTTTTTCAGTTCCAACGTCATGATGCGCCACCTTCTACTTTGCGAACGTTAGAGATGTGAATAGGCATCTCTTTTTGGATAAATCCGCCCTCTGGATTTTTTTCACTCGGCTTCACTGCCTTTTTGACAACTTTGCATCCTGCAACGATTACAGCATCTTTTTTCGGAAGTACTTGCAATACTTCACCAGTTTTACCTTTGTCATCACCGGCGATAACTTCTACGATATCGCCCTTTTTGATCTTGAATTTCTTTGCCATTAGAGCACCTCCGGTGCAAGTGAAACGATTTTCATAAAGTTTTTATAGCGCACTTCCCTACTCACAGGTCCAAAAATACGCGTTCCAATTGGCTCGTTCTTGTTGTCAAGAATGACAGCGGCGTTGTCGTCGAAGCGAATGAGCGATCCATTTTCTCTTTGGATCTCTTTTTTCGTGCGCACAACAACCGCTTTGACTACTTGCCCCTTTTTCACTTTTCCGTTGGGTAATGCTTTCTTGACAGAAGCAACGATCACATCCCCAACAGAGGCATAGCGTCTTTTCGAGCCTCCTAAGACTTTAATACACATAATCTCTTTTGCGCCGCTGTTGTCCGCGACGTTCAATCTTGTAAAACTCTGGATCATTACTTAACTCCTGCCTGAACAATCTCTTTAAGTCTAAAAGATTTTCTTTTT
This sequence comes from Nitratiruptor sp., assembly GCA_015494535.1. GTDB lineage: Bacteria > Campylobacterota > Campylobacteria > Campylobacterales > Nitratiruptoraceae > Nitratiruptor. Next base: position 15,610 of record WGBC01000003.1, read on the forward strand.
GAAATAGGCCTACATTCAACGGCAGTAATCACATCGCCAACATTGGCCTGATTCTTTTCGTCATGCACGAGATACTTCTTGAATCGTTTCACGATCTTGTGGTATTTTGGGTGCATGACTTTTCTTTCCACAAGCATGGAGATAGTCTTATCTCCGCTCTTTTTGACAACAGTTCCTTGAATTACTCTTTTGTAAGCCATTATCCAGCCCTTCTCTTTTCTGCAATCGCAGTTTTGATTCTTGCGATATCTTTTCTTGTTTTTCTAATCTGGCTAGTATCCTGAAGCTGCATAGTTTTGAGTTTCATTCTCAAACTAAACAGCTCCAACTTCTTGTCCCTAAGCAACCCTTCGAGCTCTTGTAGGCTCTTCTCTTTTAGCTCAGTATATTTCATTTTCACTCTCTTGTGTCACGATTTTTGTTTTGAAAGGTAGTTTATATCGTGCAAGATCGAGTGCCTCTCTTGCAAGGCTCTCTTCAACGCCCGCCATCTCATAAATGATACGGCCAGGCTTGATATTCATAACCCATTTCTCTACGCCACCTTTACCTTTACCCATCCTGGTCTCGAGTGGCTTTTTGGTAAGTGGTTTGTCTGGGAATACGCGGATCCAGATTTTACCTGTTCTCTTTACTTTTCTTGTCATCGCAACCCTCGCAGCCTCGATCTGGCGCGAATCGA
>WGBC01000004.1 GCA_015494535.1 Nitratiruptor sp.
ATATCACCGATGTGCAAAAGACCCTTGCGCATCCCTTTTTCACACGCTTTAAAAACATCCACTCCCCTTACTTCAACAACCTCGTAGCCTGCGCGGGCAAGAACGAGTGCAGCTACGGCGTCATCCCCAACAAACCCGACGCCATCGAGATGGCCGAGTACCTTACGGATGCAGTGCCTTTGCACGATGCCAAGGTGCGTATGTACTGGAGTGCTTGCGTGAAGGGTTGCGGACTCCATGACTGGGGCGATATAGGTTTCATCGGAGCGAAAGCGAAAGTGAATGGCCAGACGGAGTTTGGCGTAGACATCCTCCTTGGAGGCAGCTTCACACGCCGCACGGAAGCCCACACCATCCTCAAATCGGTGCCGCTTCGCTACGCAAAACATCTCGTAGAAGAGCTGATGATTGAATTTAAAGAAAACCGCAACTACAAAGAGAGTTTCGAAGATTTCTTCTACCGCTACCTGCACCCCTTTAGCAAAGGCGCCATCGGCTTTTTGATGAACTTCAACTATCTTTTGCGAAAAAACGGTATCGACTATCGCTTTACATTCTCTAAACACAAGCCCATAGGCCGCTTCGAGCCATTGGAGATTTTTGACTTTGGTAACGAAATCTATAAAGCCCTCACGGCAGACAAAGCCTATCTCGATATTCACAACTTCCAGCCCGTAGGCAGCACCAAACCTCAGCATCCAAGCAGACTCAACCCAAGTCTTCCTAAAGATATCGCCGATATCGTCTACAAGATGGTGCATCCCAATATAAGTGAGCGCTACCAAGTCTTTAGCGAAATTCTCAAGGATATCACGCCTCATCTTGCGTGAGTTTTGTAATCAAAATGTCATCTCCTTTGCATACACTTTCGGTGTACTTCAAGAAAGGAGATGACAATGCACAAGAAAAAAGCCACAAAATCAGACCTGCGCACACGCTACATCAAACGCAGACTTAGAAACTCTCCCGAAAAAAAACTTCCTACTCTCTCGCTAACTCCCTTCAGTGACTGCATCGATGCTTTTATCTTGGTAGATTTTCAAAAAGTAAAACAAAAAAACGGGAACGCTATATACTAGGAGTATAATGAAGTATCGATCAATTTTCGTTTCCAATATCCATCTTGGTACCAAATTTTGCAAAGCAGATCGTTTTTTGGATTATGAGCCACAACGAATCGCAAAACCTCTACCTTGTAGACGACATCATAGACGGCTGGGCGATGCGCAGAAAAATACGCTGGCATCAGTACCACTCGGATATATTCCAAAAGCTTTTGCGCAAAGCTCGCAAAGGAACGAACATCTACTACATTCCCGGCAATCACGACGAGTTTCTGCGCTCTTTTTTGCCACTACTTTTGGGCGATAGGATCCATATCCAAGAGAGTGCGGAGCATGGAGAAATCGATGGCAAGCGCTACTACATCACCCACGGCGACTTCTTCGATGCCATCACCATGACCAAAAAGTGGCTGGCGATTTTGGGCGATTACGGCTACGATCTCCTACTACATCTTAACGAACCCATCAACAAAGTGCGCAAAGCCTTGGGAATCAATCGCTATTGGTCACTCTCAAAATATGTCAAAGACAATGTCAAAAGCTCGGTGAACTTCATATGCGATTTTGAAAACGTCTTGGCAACTTATGCCAAACAAAAAGGATGTGATGGCGTAATCTGTGGCCACATCCACAAAGCCCATATAAAAGATATCGACGGTATCGCTTATCTCAATTGCGGCGACTGGGTGGAGTCGTGTACGGCAATCGTCAAAACTATGGAGGGAGAGTGGAAGATAGTCGAATGGCAAAATAAATAATGTATAATCTATAAAAGCTCTTTAAGGGGTCAACATGTTGGAGATTGAAAAGAAGTTTTTGCTCCCTCCATGCAAAGCGAAGCTCTATCTCAAAGCCTTAGGTAAAAAATACAAAAAAGAGCATATCATCCAATACTACGCCAAAAATATGCGATTTAGAAAAATTGGCAATCGCTACTGGCGCACCATCAAAAGTGGGTCTGGCATGGTGAGAGAAGAGTTCGAAGAGCCAATTAGCAAAAGTGAATTTTATGCACTGTGGGATCAAAAAGATGGAGAGTCGATCCAAAAATATCGCTACGCTTTTAGATACAAAAAGCATAGATACGAGATGGATGAGTTTAAAGGACATCTCAAAGGGCTTTTGTATCTAGAGATCGAGTTTGACTCCCTAAAAGCCGCCCAAGCGTTTACTCCGCCCAAAAAGATTCAAAAATTCATACTGGACGAGGTGACAGACAACCCGGCTTTTACCAATCGCTCCTTGGCTATCTTTGGCATGCCCACCATCTCCCATCCTCTTTCACAACTCATCTCCCAAAATGAACCAGAAAATTATCTCAGTGCCTCTTTGAAGCTTAGCTTTCACCCTTTTGAAAATGTTCATACGGTTTTGCGGGTATGGATCGCCCTTTTGGCCAAAGTGATCGAAATGAACCAAAAGGCGATCTTGGCCAAAGAGGAAGATACCGAACGCCTGCACCAGCTGCGGGTGGCTCTGAGGAAAATACGAAGTTTGCTTGCACTTCTGGCCAAAATGATTGAACTCCCCGAAGCCAAAGAGTTGGAAAAACTGGCCAAAGCCATTATGAAGCAGACCAACAAAGCAAGGGATCTCGATGTTTATTTAGATTGGCTTACTGAATATGAGCAGATGCTACCTACGAAACTAGCCTCAAACCTCCAAGCACTCAAAGAGAGACTCCAAAAAGATCGCAACGCCGCTTACGACACCCTTTTGCATATGCTTCAAAGTCCAGAATTTAGCTTGCTGCTCTCTAAACTGCACGCATTTGCATCCAGCGAGCCTATACAAAAGGTATCATCCATCATCCTTGGCAAACGAATGCTCATGGGCCAACTCCATGGCGTATGGGAAAAAGCGAGTAGACTCACCCCAAAATCAAAACCCCACAAATACCACCTAGCACGCATCGAGATCAAAAAACTACGCTACATGATAGAGTTTTTCTCTTTTATCTTTGAGCAAGAAAGATACCAATACATACTTGCAAACATCAAAAAGCTACAAAACATCTTAGGGGAACACCAAGATACCACGGTGCAAATGGAATATATCAAGACCATGCTACAAAAAGATCTTTTAGAACCCCAAAAAGAGGGGCTGCTCTTTATATTCTCCAAGCTTGAGCAAAGAGCTGACAAACTGCGCAAAAAATTTCGCAAACGCTCAAAATTGCTTCAAGAACTTCACCATGAGCTCAAAAAAGCAATGTGCAGAAGATAGTTAGAGCCTAAACTCCTCTTCAATCGCTTGCGCATAAGCCAACCCTTTGGGCGTAAGACCGCTTTCGCCGATATACTCTTCGCTCTTGAGCTCTTTGAGCAGCCTCTTGCCCTCTTTTCGCGTAAAAACGCGTGCGCTCTCCAACATCGCCAGGACATCAAGTAAACTCTCTTCCTCTTGCTTCTTCGCAACCGCCAAAAGGAGTACTTTTTTGTTAATATGCATTTTATTCCTTTACAAGTGTAAAAAAGATATAATATCCAAAATTTTTACGCTACAAGAGGTTTTTATGGCGGATCTGTTCGAGAGCAACCAGGATATCCAAGAGATAGATATAGAAGAGTCAGTCAAGAGCAGCTACCTTGACTACTCCATGAGCGTCATCATAGGGCGCGCCTTGCCGGACGCGAGAGACGGGCTTAAGCCTGTGCATAGGCGCATTCTCTATGCCATGAACGAACTTGGGCTCACAAGCCGCGCGACCTATAAAAAGAGCGCAAGGATCGTAGGGGACGTAATAGGTAAATACCACCCCCACGGCGATAGCGCAGTCTACGAAGCGCTCGTACGCATGGCGCAGCCATTCTCTATGCGCCTGCCGCTCATCGACGGGCAAGGTAACTTTGGCTCCGTAGATGGCGATAGCCCGGCTGCCATGCGATATACCGAAGCGAGGATGACGAGCCTTGCGGAGGAGCTGCTGCGCGACATTGACAAAGATACGGTCGACTTTATACCAAACTACGACGATACCCTCACCGAACCGGACGTATTGCCAACGCGCGTACCAAATCTCCTGCTCAATGGTTCTAGCGGTATCGCGGTGGGAATGGCCACCAACATCCCCCCTCACCGATTAGACGAGATCATCGACGCGCTCGTGCATCTCGTAGACGCTCCTCAAGCTTCCCTAGAAGAGATAATGGAGCATATCCAAGGACCAGATTTTCCAACGGGCGGCATCATCTTTGGCAAGCAAGGCATCTACAATGCCTACAAAACGGGCAGAGGCCGTATCAAAGTACGCGCAAAAACCCATATCGAAAAGCTTAAAACCAAAGAAGCCATCGTCATCGACGAAATTCCCTATCAAGTCAATAAAGCGCGCCTCATTGAACAAATCGCCCAACTCGTGCGCGAAAAGCAGATTGACGGTATTGGCGAGATAAGAGATGAGAGCGATAGAGAGGGTATTCGCGTAGTGATTGAGCTCAAAAAAGATGTAATGAGCGAGATCGTGCTCAACAACCTCTATAAATCGACGCAGATGGAAGTGACTTTTGGCATCATTTTGCTTGCCATCGTCAACAAAGAGCCAAAAGTCTTCACTCTTTTAGAACTTTTGCACCTCTTCCTCAATCACCGCCGCACCATCGTGATTCGCCGTACCATATATGAACTTGAAAAGGCAAAAGCGAGAGCACATATTTTAGAAGGACTGCTCAAAGCGCTCGACAACATCGATGAAGTAATCGCCACCATTAAAGCTAGCGAAGATACGCCAACGGCTCGAACCAACTTAATGGAAAAATTCGATCTCACAGAGATCCAAGCCAACGCAATTCTTGATATGAAACTCCAGCGCCTAACGGGCCTTGAGCGCGAGAAACTTGAGAACGAATATAAAGAGCTCATGGAAAAGATTGAATATTTGCAATCGATCCTTCGCAGTGAAGAGAAACTCAACGAGATTATAAAAGAGGAGCTCTTGGAGATCAAAGAGAAATTCTCCACTCCAAGGCTTACCGAAATCGTAGAAGACTACAACGAAATCGACATCGAAGATTTGATTCCCAACGAACCTATGGTGGTCACCATCACGCACCGCGGCTACATCAAGCGCGTACCGTTGAAACAGTATGAAAAACAAAAACGTGGTGGCAAAGGCAAAACCGCCGTCACTACTTATGAAGACGATTTTATCGAAGATTTCTTCATCTCCCATACCCACGATACATTGATGTTTATAACCGATCGCGGGCAACTTTACTGGCTCAAAGTCTACAAAATACCTGAAGCTGGCCGCACTGCCAAAGGCAAAGCGGTGGTCAATCTCTTGCAGCTAGAGGCAGATGAAAAAATTAAAGCGATTATCCCAACCACCGACTTTAGCGATGATAAATCCCTTGCATTCTTTACCAAAAATGGCATCGTCAAGCGCACCAATCTGGCAGAATTCAGCAATATCCGCAGCCGCGGCGTGCGTGCCATCACACTCGATGACGACGACGAGCTGGTCACTGCCAAAATAGTCAAGCCTGAGACCAAATGGCTCTTCATCATCACCAAAAAGGGCATGTGCATACGCTTCCCGGTCGATAACGTGCGTCTCATGGGCAGAAATGCTAGAGGGGTCACCGGCATTCGCTTCAAGCAAGATGGGGATATGGTGGTAGGAGCCGAAACGATTAGAAGCGAAGAGCAAGAGTTGCTCACGGTTAGCGAAAGAGGTATAGGTAAACGCACAGAAGCTAGCGAATATCGCGAACAGACTCGCGGCGGCAAAGGCGTGATCGCCATGAAGCTCACGCCAAAAACGGGCGACGTGGTAGGCGTGGTCACCGTAGAAGAGAACAAAGATCTCATGGTGCTCACGTCCAGCGGCAAAATGATTCGCGTGGATATGGAGAGTATCCGTAAAGCTGGAAGAAACACGAGTGGCGTTATGATCGTGCGCCTTGAGAGTGGTGACAGAGTCATCAGTATAGCAAAATGTCCAAAAGAGGAGGAGGAAGAAATTGAGGAGATTTAACGTAGCAGTAGTAGGCGCCACGGGGGCTGTGGGCGAAGAGATGCTTAGAGTCATGGAAGAAGTGGATTTTCCGGTAGCAAAGCTAGTCCCACTTGCCAGCAAAAGGAGTGCTGGCAAAGAGGTGACTTTTAAAAACAAAACTTATATCGTCCAAGAACTGACTGAAGACATTTTTGAAAAAGAGGATATAGAAATTGCGCTCTTTAGTGCAGGTGGCAGCATCTCGGCGCACTTTGCTCCATTTGCAGCAGAAGCAGGCGCGGTAGTGATAGATAATACCAGCCATTTTCGAATGGATCCTGATATTCCACTTGTGGTGCCAGAAGTCAATCCACAAGATATTGCAGCATGGAAAAATAGAGGCATCATCGCCAATCCCAACTGCTCAACAATCCAGATGGTACAAGCGCTCAAGCCACTTGATGATGCTTTTGGAGTCCAAAGAGTGGATGTAGCTACATACCAAGCCACCAGTGGGGCTGGCAAGAGCGCGATGGACGAGATGGTCAACCAAATGAAGGACTTTTTCAATTTCAAGCTAGATGAGAGTCCAAAAGAAAAATTCCCGCATCAAATCGCACTCAACGTTATCCCGCAAATCGATAAATTTATGGATAATGGTTACACAAAAGAAGAGATGAAGATGGTCAATGAAACCAAAAAGATAATGCACAAAAACATCGAAGTCTCCGCTACATGCGTACGCGTGCCGGTACTAAGAGGGCATAGTGAAGCGGTAACAGTGTGGTTCGAAAAGGAGATCACACCAGAAGCCGCTAGAGAAGCCCTCTACAATGGCAAAAATATTATTGTCATGGATGAACCAGAAAAAAGCGTCTACCCTATGCCAATAAACGTCGTGGACAAAGACGAAACGTACGTAGGTAGAATTCGCAAGGATATTTACCGCGACAACGTACTACATATGTGGGTGGTAGCAGATAACCTGCGCGTAGGCGCGGCCACCAATGCAGTGCGCATAGCGCTCAAATGGATAGAAATGGAGAATGCATGAAACATTTGGAGAGAGCATTTGAGTGGCTTTTGTGGGAGGGGCGCCTCTTTATTCTTTTAGCTGTCATTTTTGGTATGGTAGGAGCAGTTATACTTTTTGTTGTGGCAAGTGTTGATATATTTCATGTAGCACAATTTACTTTCAACGCTATGACAGGTGGGCACCACCCTAGCAATTTCCATGAAAAAATTGTGGGAGAAATTATTGGTGCCGTAGATCTCTACCTCATAGCTGTGGTAATGCTACTTTTTAGCTTTGGTCTGTATGAACTCTTTATTTCAAAAATCGATCCCGCAGAAAATAGTGAATCAAGTGGGATTTTAAAAATAAAAGATCTCGATCAACTCAAAGATAAGCTTGCCAAAGTAATTATTATGGTTTTGATTGTAAGCTTTTTTAAACGTGTTATCCACATGGAGTTTAATGGCCCTTTAGAGATGCTCTATCTCTCATTGTCTATTTTGGCACTAGGACTGGCTCTCTTTTTCATGCATAAAAGCTCAGACTCACACTAAGGATTGATAATGGTTTTTGTTGATGCCTGTTTTCGTAAACCCACCCCTTACACACCCATTTGGATGATGCGCCAAGCTGGGCGCTATTTGCCAGAGTATATGGAGGTGCGCAACAAAGCGGGAGATTTCCTCACACTTTGCAAAAATCCCGAAATGGCAGCCGAAGTGACGCTGCAGCCTGTAGAAATCCTCGATGTGGATGCTGCAATACTCTTTAGCGATATTTTAGTTATCCCACTAGAGATGGGTATGGAGCTAAGATTTGAAAAGGGCGAGGGTCCAATTTTTACCCATCCAGTGCGCACATGGAATGATATGGATAGCCTCTACGAATTTCCTGAAGAGCGCCTCACATACGTATATGAAACTATCAAAATCGTTAGAAGCAAACTACCAAAAGAGAAAGCACTTATTGGCTTTAGCGGCGCACCTTGGACGCTAGCGACTTACATGGTGGAGGGAAGCGGATCAAAAACTTACGCCACCATCAAAAAACTTATCTATACCGATCCGGAATTCATGCACGCACTCATGATTAAAATCACGGAAGCCGTCAAAGCCTATCTTATAAAACAGATCGAAGCTGGCGTCAACGCAGTGCAGATATTTGATAGTTGGGCAAGCGCACTGGAAAAGGATAAGTTCTTTGAATTTAGCTGGGAGTATATGGTAGATATCGCAGAATTCTTGAAAGAGCGCTACCCTGGTATTCCCATAATCCTTTTTCCAAAAGGAATCGCCGGCTATCTGGACGATATTTATGGCAACTTTGATGTTTTTGGTGTGGATTGGGGCACGCCAATGGAACTTGCTAAAGAGAAGCTTGGCAATCGCTATGTATTGCAAGGCAATATGGAGCCAACGAGACTCTACTCCAAAGATGCTACCAAAGAGGGAGTTGAAAAGATTATAGAAGTTATGGGTGCAAAACCTGGCCATATATTCAATCTTGGTCATGGTATGCTACCGGATCTGCCGGTAGAAAATGCAAAATATCTCGTCCAACTTGTCCATGATCTTATAAGAAGATAGCTGCATCTTTGGCCCGGTGAATTCTAGGCGCTTTGGCCTCTCACTGGGAATTGATCTTAGTCCAAAAGAGAAATCCTGCAATTTCGACTGTCTTTACTGTGAACTTGAACCAGCAAAACCAACAGATCGCATCGGGCATCCACCAAAAGTCTCGGATGTGGTGCATCAAGTCAAAAAGGCATTAAAGAAATTCCCCGATATCGAAGTAATCACTATCACCGCCAATGGGGAGCCCACGCTCTATCCGCATCTTGATGAATTGATAGATGAGCTTTTGCGCATTAAAGATGGCAAAAAGCTCCTTATCCTCTCTAATGCCAGCCGCATCCATGAAAAGAAGATTCAGCACGCTCTCAAAAAACTAGATATCGTCAAACTCTCTCTTGATTGCATTACTCCTCGCTGCTTCAAAAGGCTCGATCGCCCCCTCAAAACCATCCATATCGAAACTATCATAGAGGGTATCAAAGCCTTTAGAAAAATCCATAAAGGCCTTTTAGTAATAGAGACGCTTGTAGTTAAGGGTATCAACGATAAAGAGGAAGAGTTTGAAAAACTTGCCAAAGTACTAGAAGAGATAAAACCCGATCGCGTCGATATCGGCACAATCGACAGACCCCCGGCATACAAAGTAAAGCCTGTAAACTACGAGAGGCTCTTTGCACTTGCTAGCCATATCAAAAACCTGCCTGTATCCATCGTATCGCGCAACAGTGACAAAAAACATTATGTAGATCTTGATGAAAATGAAATATTACAACTTCTTACTCATAGGCCATTGACAATCCACGATATTAACGCCCTCTTCTCCTCCAACTCAATCCATCTTTTTCATCAACTCCTCCAAAAAAACCTTATCAAAAAGTATACAATAGGCAATATTACTTTTTATGGAGTAAAGTAACTTATATGTAAAAAAAACCGTGTTACAATCTGAGATTAAATTTTAATAAAGGAGGAGAGATGAAAATCCTACGTCAATTAGCTATGAGTATAAGTTCTGTAAGTTTGGCTTTAGCCATGAGTGCCCCAAGTGGGTATGTAGATACACTTCAACACTGTTTGGCTAATAAAACATATCAAATCAATGGTAAATTTTATGCTTATGACTTTGAGCATGATGGCAACATTGATGCCAATGATTGGCTCTATATAGCAACAGATTCTGGCAAAGCCTACCGTCTCATGGGTAAAACACCAACTGAAAATGATGCTTTTGGTTGGCTGCCACTTACACAGATTCCTCAGGATATAGATGTAAACAATCCTACCGGGTATTTTATCTACATCGATTTTCCTCAGGATATGGAACTCTATCAGACAAACGCCTTTTCATGGGTATATGTAACAAACGAAAAAGTATATAAACTCATGGGCGCAACTGCACAGCATACATTTGACTATTTAGATATAGATGGCAATGGATCACCAGATCCTCTGCCAGGCATCGTTCCCTATATCCAAGGTGAGAGCATCACATTTACTGTAACACCTCCAGCTATCACCGAAACATCTTCTCAATCAACAACACTAACTCCTCCATCCCCTTTTTAAAAAATACCACAAAGCTTTATGCTTTGTGGCACTCCTTAAATATTGATACAAATGAAACATAAGTTTATCTTTTCACTTGTATATAAATTTTATTTCATTAAAATTTCCTAAAAAGCAAGGATTTAAAAATCTTGAGAAAAAGAGTCATTGCACTTTTACTAATCTGTTTTGCATTTTTTATCGTACATGATTATGTCTTTGAGTATATAGATCCATGCAACAAGAGTGTAGCTTGTGCAGCTACTACCTATCACCAATCCGATACTCTCTGCCAAATACATATCCAAATGCATAATGCCCTTTTTTTCATAGAGCAGCTACAAATCTTTGCAACTACACTCAAAAAAGAGCCAATCTTTTATCAAAAGCCTCTTTACCACGAATTTCATCCAAACTCTATCTTCCATCCTCCTGCACTCTTTGTATCATAACATCACCCCTAGCTACATTTAAATTTTTTATGAAAGGATCTCTATGAGGTTTGTGATAATTTTGCTATTTTCTATATTTATAGCTTTTGCCAAGGATGTGAGTCTTTATGAAATTTTAAAAGTTGTTAAAAAAAACCATCCATTAGTGCGGATAGTAAAAAAAGAGCAAAAACTCCAACATATCAAAAACCAACTTGCTACCACCAACGATCCTATAGAGGCTCAAGTTGCTGGTGCATATGCCAAGAATAATGACGATACAAGCGGCAATGAGCTCTACATTAGTCTCTCACAAGAGCTACTCTTGCCCAAAACAAAAAGCGTGCTCAAAAAAAGCGCTCACTCTTTTACACGCGCCTCAACCCTCCTTGCACAACAGAAAGTCGCAAAACTTCTCAATTCTATAACTGCAACCTACTACAACGCTTGCCTTGATAAAGAGATCTCCAAACTCCAAAAAGAGAATCTCTTAAATTTGGAAAAGTTCGCTCATAAAATGCACAAAGCCTACAAACTTGGCGAGATCTCGCACAAAGATCTCCTGGCACTGCAAACTGAAATAGTGCGCGCAAAAGCTAAAGTACAACAAGCTAGCAGCAATGCCCAAAGTTCTCTTTTGCAACTCAAAGCTCTTCTTAGCGCAACCAATCTTGCTTTTGATGATATTATATGCCAAGATTTTGCTTTGCAAGCCGATATAGACTCCCAAAAACTGCTCCAAAACTCTCCTATTATTGGTGCAAAAAGAGCAAAAATCAAAGCCCTCAAACATCTTTTAACACGCTTTAATTCTCCAATCGATCGCTACTCTATCAATGTAGAGTATAGCGATGAGTATGGCACCAAGCGCTATACTGCGGGTATCGGGATTCCTCTTTATTTTAGTTCCACAAAACGGGAACTGCAAAAAAAGGAGATCCTTGAGCAAATCTCCCTTTTGCAAACTACGCTGCAACATGAGATAGCCACGATAAAAAGCACGCTCACAAGGCTGACTCGAAAGTTGCAAACACTACAAAAGAGTTACAAAGCAGTAAAAAGAATAGAAACAGAGCAACATAAGCTCCATAACCTCATCCAAAAAAGTTACCTTAGCGGTGAGAGTTCCTTTGTGGAACTTATGCAGATCAAAAGAGATCTCATCGCCACGCAGATTGAAGCCATACAATACAAAAAAGAGTATATACAAACCCTCACACAAATCTATACAAGCGCCGGCATAAAGGAGAAAGAATGAGACGCTTCATCACAACAATACTCATAGCTTCAACCATCCTATGGGCTAAACCGATTGTTTTAACAAAACAACAGATAACCAACTGGCAAATAAAAACCAAAAAGATTGTTGTTTCAAAGACTATTCCGTTAGGGGAGTATCTTGCTACATTACATGCTCCAGCATCTATGATCTACTCCATCTCCCTACCCTTTGCTGCCACAATCACGCAACTTGCAGTAGCGGAGTATGATCCGGTAAAAAAAGGAGATCTCCTTGCAAAAGTGACGGCCAAAGAGTGGATCGAAGCACAAAATGCGCTTATAAGACTCAATATCGACTACCTTAAAACTGCAGCAGATTATAGGCGAAAGAGCAAACTATGCAAAGAAGGAATAATTCCAAGTAAAGAGTGCCTCTATGCAAAAGCGCAGCTACAGACTGCCAGCAATGCGCTCAAAGCGCAAAAATCTCTCTTGCAACTCTATGGCGCTAGCCAAAAAGAGATTGCCACCCTTCTTCGCACCTCTCAAGTGCAGCGATTTTTGCTACTTCGCGCCCCACAAGAGAGTGTTGTAAGTCGTCTCTTCGTTACAGCTGGATCAGTCAGTGAGGCTTCACAGCCACTTATGCAGCTTATTGGAACCAAAGAGAAGATCTTAGATGTCTACTTGCCATATGCAATCGCTAAGCATCTTACATCCAATCAAAATGTAACAATTACATTTGCATCGCACACGTTTGCTAGCCAGATCCTTAGCAAATCCAAGATCCTTGAGCCCCAAAACCAAACACAAAGGGTACGCTTTGCTGTACCAAAAGCACTGAAACTACCTCTCAATTATAAAGCAAACGCAAGGATCGAGATAGATCAAAAAGTTGTAAAAATTCCAAAAATCGCCGTTATCTATATAAATAAGAAATATTATATATTCAAAAAGGATACGGAAGGCTTTGTGCCGCTTGCACTTACGATCGTGGCCGAAGATGCCAACTACTTCTATGCAAATCCAAACTCCCTAAAGCCTCAAGATAGCATCGTGATTGAGGGCGCTATGGCTCTCAAGGGAATGATGGAGGGTGAAAATGATTAATGGTATCATCAAATTCTCCCTATCCCAGCGCCTCTTTATCCTGCTTATGGCGCTTGTGATTTTGGGCTTTGGGATCAAATCGTATCAAGAGCTACCCATCGATGCCTTTCCAGATATTTCCCCGACACAAGTCAAGATCATCATCAAATCAAGTGGTATGACCCCCTCTGAAGTAGAATCGCGCATCACCACGCCCATAGAGCTTGCGATGCTTGGTATCCCTCACCAGCATATTGTCAGATCCATATCCAAGTATGGGCTATGCGATATTACAATCGATTTTGATGAGGGAACAGACATCTACTGGGCACGCCAGCAAGTGAGCGAAAGGCTCAACGCCATCAAAGATGAGCTTCCCAAAAATATCGAAGGGGGCTTGGCTCCTATCAGCACGCCTCTTAGCGATATTTTGATGTTTACTATCGAATCGGATACACTCTCTTTGACACAAAAACGCACTATTCTTGATTGGATCATCGCACCGAAACTTCGCAGTATCAACGGGGTTGCAGAGGTAAACTCTCTTGGCGGTTTTGTAAAGACCTACCAAGTAACGCCAAACCTCAAAAAGATGCAAGCCTATGGGATAGATATGGATATGCTCAAAGAGGCTCTTGAAGAGAATAACATCAACGATGGTGCCGGGAGGGTTAGTGTAGGACCTGAGAGCTTTTATGTCAGGAGCGTAGGTAAAATCAACACCATCCAAGATATTCAAGAGCGCCCTGTCGCAAAAATCGGCACAAGCGTTATCAAAGTCAAAGATATAGCAGATGTGAGCATCGGGCACCTTACACGAGCGGGTTTTGTGACCAAAGATGGTAAAGGCGAAGCGGTCGAAGGCATTGTGCTCTCTTTGAAGGGTGCAAATGCCGCAAAAGTTATTAAAGAGGCAAAAGAGGAGCTGAAAAAAATAGAAAAATCTCTTCCTCCAGGCACCTCTATCAAGCTTTTATATGATCGTAGCGAGCTTGTCAATATCGCCACGCACACTGTCAAAAAAGCGCTTATAGAGGCAGTTATTCTTATTGTCGTCATCTTGCTTTTGATGCTGGGCAATATAGCCTCAGCCGTTTCTGTGGCACTCATTTTGCCCTTTGCACTGCTTATGAGTTTTATAGCTATGAAGATGTTTGGACTTAGCGCCAATCTCATGAGCCTTGGCGGGCTTGCCATTGCGGTGGGAATGCTGGTAGATTCAGCTGTGGTGATGGTCGAGCACATTACCGCAGAACTTGGCAATCCTAAATTTACGCGAATACCAAAAAAAGAGATCATCTTAAGAGCTGCAAAGGAGGTGGCACCTTCTATCGTCACAGGTGTTTTGATAATTATCATTGTCTTTATGCCACTTCTTACCCTAGAGGGCTTAGAGGGAAAACTTTTTAAACCAGTAGCGCTCAGTATCGTTTTTGCACTCTTTAGTTCTCTTGTTTTGGCATTGACACTCATACCGGTCTTTAGCTCCTTTTTGCTCAAAAAAAGACCGGACAAAGAGTCTTTTATCATGAAATGGCTCCTAAAAGGATACAAGCCGTCTCTACTTTTTGCTATCAAAAACCAGTGGTTGGTCGTGCTTACGGCTATTGGACTCATGGCAAGTGCCGTCTATATGTTTATGCATGTAGGAAAAACATTTATGCCCACAATGGATGAGGGAAGCATAATTATTGGTATAGAGAAAAATCCCTCTATAAGTCTTGAAGAGAGTAAATTGATGGATCTTAAAATCCAGCAAAAGATCCTTAAAGAGGTGCCAGAAGTTGTCTCTATAGTCGCACGCACAGGAAGCGATGAACTAGGGCTAGACCCAATGGGTCTGAATGATACGGACACATTCTTGGTGCTCAAACCCAAAGAGCAGTGGCGCAAACCTGATAAAGAGTGGCTTATCAATGAGCTAAGAAAGGTTTTAGAGGAATTTCCCGGCATAGAGTATAGCTTCACTCAGCCTATAGAGATGCGCGTATCGGAAATGCTCACAGGCGTAAGAGGGGATCTTGCAATCAAAATCTATGGAAACGATCAAAACGTCTTAAATGATCTTGGCAAAAAAATAAAAGCCCTCTTGGAAAAAGTGCCAGGCAGCAAAGATGTCTACAAGAAAGCCAATGAAGGTTTTGAGTATTTGCAGCTTACCTTCAACCAAAATGCTCTAGGTCTGTATGGCGTGAGCGAAGCCCAGATAGCAGCTTACCTCAAAACTCTCATCAATGGCGTCAAAATCGGCATCATCCAAGAGGGAATGCGTAGAGTCGATCTTATTATCAAAGGTGATGAGAGTCTCCAAAAATCGATCGACAGACTCAAAAAGCTCAACTACACACTTCCTAATGGCCAAAGCGTTCCACTCTCTCAACTAGTCTCTTTTAAGCAAGTTGGAGGTCCAGTGCAGATAGAGCATGAGAAGGGTATGCGCAAAACCGTAGTGCAAAGCAACGTAGAGGGAAGAGACCTTGTGGGATTTGTAGATGAAGTTAAAAAGCGCATCGAAAAGGAGATCAAACTGCCTGCAGGATATTTCATAGAGTATGGAGGCGAATTTGAAAATCAACAAAGAGCCGCAAAAAGACTCATGATAATCGTGCCTATATCTATTTTTATGATCTTTATTTTGCTGTTTATGTCTTTCAATTCCATCACGCAAGCTTTGTTGGTTTTGGTAAATATCCCTTTGGCTCTTGTGGGAGGGATCGCTGGATTGTACTTGAGTGGGGAGTATCTCTCAGTGCCTGCATCTGTGGGATTTATCGCTCTACTTGGTATTGCGATCCTCAATGGTGTCGTGATGGTCAACTACTTCAATCAACTCGTCCTCAACGGCATGGAAGTAAAAGATGCAGTCGTTACCGGGGCGATGCGAAGACTACGTCCTGTATTGATGACGGCGCTCATTGCTGCATTTGGACTCTTGCCACTGATGTTTGCTTCTGGTCCTGGATCTGAAATCCAAAGACCACTAGCGATAGTCGTTGTCTATGGACTTGCAAGCTCGACGCTTCTTACACTTATTATACTACCTATACTCTACCTCAGGTTTATCAAAGATCTCAATCATAAATAAGGTGGCATCTGCCACCTTTTCAATAATCTCATTATTATACAAATATCATACCACTAAAACTATCCAAACGTATTTTCAACATATTGAACTTTTCAAACTCTTGACATTCAACAAAAATTCCTTTATAATTCTACTCACAAATTGAGCGACAAGCTACCAAGACTTCGATATTCCGGATTAGCTCAGCGGTAGAGCAACCGGCTGTTAACCGGTTGGTCGCAGGTTCGAATCCTGCATCCGGAGCCACTTCACAATCATTCTCCTCATAAAACTTAAATTAATCT
Organism: Nitratiruptor sp.; assembly: GCA_015494535.1. Classification (GTDB taxonomy): domain Bacteria; phylum Campylobacterota; class Campylobacteria; order Campylobacterales; family Nitratiruptoraceae; genus Nitratiruptor. The sequence continues at coordinate 16,248 of WGBC01000004.1, forward strand.
AAATCAAATTAAAATTCCGCTACTATTCTTATCATAATGATTTTTAAAAGCAATCACATGCCCATCAAAACATTCGATAATCGATTAGAAAAAGTCGGTGATGATATTCGTCTATCTTTAGAAGATGCCAATCTATACATAGCTGCAAAGAGATTTTCTATCTATGGCTATGATGCTCTTGCCAAAGAGCTTAATAAAATTTCAAAATTACACTTCATCTTTACTGCTCCGCCAAAATTTGATGAAAAGAAGCAAAGAGTATTCTCCCTCAAATCCATAGATGCTTCTACCTATGAGATTGAGCTCAAAAACAAACTTACAAGTTCGCATACTGCCAAAAAATGCGGCCAATTCATAAGCAAAAAAGCTCA
>WGBC01000005.1 GCA_015494535.1 Nitratiruptor sp.
CCTGAAGCCATCAAGGCTGGCATCTTGGCCCAAGATGGCCAGAGGGTGTATGCGAGGATGATGGATCGCATCACTTTTCCCATCTACTCGCCCAATGGCGCACTCATTGGATTTGGTGGGCGCACCCTTGGCAATCATCCGGCCAAATATCTCAATTCCCCTGAGACACAAATTTTTCACAAATCAAAAATCCTCTATGGCTACCACATAGCCAAAGAGGCGATTTTCAAAAAAAAGCGCATGATTATATGCGAAGGGTATATGGATGTGGTGATGCTCCATCAAGCTGGCTTCAACACCGCAGTGGCGACGCTTGGTACGGCTCTGACCCCTTCGCACCTGCCGCTTATTAGCAGAAGCGAAGCAAAGGTGATATTGGCATATGATGGGGACAGTGCAGGTATCGCGGCTGCGCTCAAAGCCGCAAAACTGCTCAGCGCCAATGAAATAGATGGAGGGGTTGTCATTTTCCCAAAAGGATTGGATCCCGCGGATATGATTGCGCAAAACCGTATGGAGGATCTCTCTGAGCTTTTCAATAATCCCAAAGAATTCATAAAATTCGTACTTGAGACCATCGTGCATAGCTACGACATAACTATTGCAAAGCAAAAGCAAAAAGCACTTGAGGATGGCATTACCTATCTTAAGAGTTTACCATCGCTCATCGCGGAAGAGTACAAACACTATTTAGCGGCACTTCTCAACATTCCGGTAGCAAAAATCGTGCTCGGTCCAGGCAAAAGAGGCTCTGCACAAACCATCGAGATGAAAGATGCGAAGGAGCTAAGCATCATCAAAACGATGCTACTATTCCCCCACCTCATCGACTCCATCCTTGACATCATCGATGCAGGCCATTTTCAATACCATCAAGAGGAGTTTATCGCAGCCTCCCAGCAAAATCTCGATCATCCAAAGCTTAGAGCCATCTTGCTGGATGAAGATATTATCGCCTTCGACGAAGAGAGCTTGCACCAAGAACTTCTTACGTTTCTCATCAAACACTACGAAAAGAAGATCCAACAAATTGTCAGAAGTAATATGGAGTTTAAGAAAAAGAGCTTTCTCATTCGCCGCTACAAAGAGTATATTAGAAAACTCAAAAACGGCGAATTTGTAGTAGAGGATACAAACACAAAAGTATAGATTATGCCAACAGAAATTGCCATTCTCATACTCTTTCTCATCGCCTCCTTAGCTGCAATAGTTGCAAGAAAGATCCATCTTCCTTTTACTATTGCGCTTGTGGCAATTGGCTTGTTGCTTGGAAATATTGGCCTTTTGCATCCTCCAAGTCTCACCCAAGAGGTGCTCTTTGCCATATTTTTGCCCGGCCTCATTTTCGAGGCTGCCATACATCTTGATAGTCGTGCAATGCTAAGAGATATATGGAGTATCGCCGCTTTAGTGATACCTGGCGTAATAGTATCTACAATTGTAAGTGCTGCCATGCTTGTCTATATAGGCCAGCTCTTTCCACAAATTCCTAGTATAAACTGGCCAATTGCCCTTCTTTTTGGTGCAGCGGTAGCAGCTACCGATCCCGTGGCGGTAGTCTCAATTCTCAAAGAGTTTGGTGCACCAAAAAGGTTGAGACTGCTACTTGAGAGCGAAAGCCTTTTGAATGATGGCACAGGCATTGTCATCTTTTCTTTGGTGCTTGCCTTTATAGATCACCACCTTGGCTCTGTTATCACAATTGGGATGGAGTTTGTGCGTGTTGCAGGTCTAGGTGCGCTTGTGGGTATTTTGGTAGGGCTTGCGGTATCGTGGATGATCAAAGATCTCGATGATACGATGATTGTCATTACAATGACGGTAATTGCGGCTTATGGCTCATTTGTCATAGCAGATAGCTTACACGTCTCTGGAGTTATCGCCTCAGTTAGCACGGGTCTTATCCTACAAAATAGGCTTCTTTCCCAAACCCTCTACCCCTCTGTTCGTTTAAGTGTAGAAAATTTCTGGGAGTTTTTTGCCTTTGCGCTCAACTCTTTGATCTTTTTACTCATGGGTTTTACTATCAAGCTTGATATGCTTCTATCCTTTTGGCCTATGATACTCTTAGCCTACATCGCTATGGTAATAGCGCGTTTCATTGTGGTTCATGGTGTCTGGCTGGTGCTCTATCCTACAAAGCTTAGATTTCCTGCAACCTGGGCTATTATAATGTCTTGGGGAGGGCTTAGAGGAGCGCTTTCTATGGTACTTGCACTATCTTTACCAGACTCTCTTGCTTATAAAGAGGTGGTAGTAACTATGGTTTTTGGTGTCGTTATTCTCTCTATTTTTATTCAAGGTCTTACCATAGCGCCTCTTGCACGCATCCTCAACATCATAGGCTCAAAACAAGAGCTTATGCAGTATGAGTTAGCCCGTACCCAAGCAATGCTTGCTCAAAGCGTCTTGGATGAGATAGAGCATCTACAGCATCACCATATTGCCTCCCACGAGACGCTGCAAAAGGTTGCAAAAGAGTATCAAGCGCTCAAAGATGAAGCAGAAGAAATCCTTCAACACAACAAACCTCAACTCGATCTCCTCACTACCGAAGAGTCCCTGCGCTTACAGCGCTACCTCATCAATTTGCAAAAAAACAGGCTCTTAGAGGCCTACCACAAAGGCTCCATCAGCCACGATATTTTTGAAAAGCTCAATGCCGATCTTGATGCGAAGCTGCTTGAAATCGACAATATGGAGGGCTGATAAATAAAATAATAACACATTTGTATCGATATTTTGCCATTTACCAAAAAAGGAAGCATCCTACTATTCACACTGCCCGATAGTAAACTTCTTTCTAAGAACCATTTTTTGCCATCATTTTCATCCATGTAAACTCTATTAAAAAAATTTTTCGCACTTTTCTATATACAATTTTGAGTATCATTATGAATACGCCTTGAATAGGAAAGTAAATGTTTTTCAAATTTTTTAGCTATCCCATAAAATTTTTAATGCTCTATGGCTATGGAGCGCTCTTTGTTTGGAGTGTCTTGGAGGGCGAAATAGGACTCATGCTTGCCGGGTGGATGGCATCAGAGCATCTAGTGTTTTCGTATCAAAAAATAATCCTCGTCGCAGCTATTGGAGCGCTTCTTGGAGATATAGCCACTTTCTCTTTCGGGCGGCTATTTAAGAACAAAGCTCGTTTTTGGCTTGAAAAACACCCGGACAAAAAGGCACAAGTACGAAGATTTATCGACAAATACGGAGAGTTTGTCATCGTTTTTGAGCGATTTGTCTATGGCACCCATATTCCCGTACTTCTTACTTTTGGCATGAGCGGGTATCCGCTTTTGAAATTTCTACTTTTCGACCTTATTGGGATTATACTTTGGGCCATCACGTTTGTCTCGATTGGGTACTATTTTGGCAAAGAGGCAGTGAGTATTATTTTGATAATACAAAAGAACATTGTACTTGTCCTCTTTTTCCTCATCATTTTTGTTATACTCTGGAAAAAATAGAAATAAAGTATATGAATGCCATTTTTATTATGAAAATTTCACAACGACAAAACAATACTTAATAACCATTAACCATACAAAAGGATAAAAATGGATCAGATAATAACGCTTCTTTTGCATGACACTATAGCTCTCATAACGATTCTCAATCCCATAGCCGCCGCAAGTATCATGGTCAGCATGGTAGATGCCCCCACTTCTGGCACTTTATCTCCCATTGCGAAAAAAGCCTCCTTAACTGTGTTCATCGCTTCTTTGACAACGCTTTTTTGCGGAGAGTATATTTTTGCTTTTTTCGGTATCAATGTGGACTCCATAAAAGTGATAGGCGGCGTAATACTTTTGCTCATCGCCATCAACATGGCCTACGGCCATCCTACAAAAGCGCGCCACACCCCTGAAGAGCAGCAGGAAGCACAGGCAAAAGAGGATATTTCCATCGTTCCTTTAGGAATTCCCATCCTCTTTGGACCCGGGGTCATAGCCACTATTATCGTTTTAAACCATAATAACACCATGCACCTGCCACTTGTCATAAACTATGCGCTCTTAAGTGGGGTCATACTCTTATCTTCTCTTATCGTCTACCTAACGCTGCGCAATGCCGCACATATCACAAAGCTTTTTGGGGTTACGGGCATGAAGATACTCACTCGTATCATGGGACTTGTGGTAGGTGCCATAGCCGCACAATTTTTAGTAAGCGGTATTCGCAAGCTTTGGATGGGATAAATTGGCAAAAAGATATTTTTTTGCTATAATTTCGCTCGCGGGGCATTAGCTCAGCTGGGAGAGCGCCACGCTGGCAGCGTGGAGGTCGCCGGTTCGAGCCCGGCATGCTCCACCAATTATTCTGCAAGCAGTCCAAGATTTTCCACTACTACTCCATTTCCACCACTTGCAATAAATGAAGCCATTTCTCTTTGCATCTCTGCCGTCACCTCTGGTTCACTTGGCACCAACAAAGAGCTATGCGTTCCCAAAGCAAACTTAGCATAGTAGACTTTATCAGACAGTTTCACAAATCCCATCTCTTGTGGTACAGGTTTTGCATTCATAACTCTTAGCAGTGGCTCTGTCCCACTTAGCGGCGCTCCGATGACGCTATTTGGAATTACTGCATCGTTTAGCGTTTCGAATATGAGGCTCTTTTGATTTTTTGCCACTTGCTTGGCATAATTTATAGGATCCGCATCGTCAATGAGGGTCTGGGCTACCAGCTTATATTTGGCAAATGCCTCGCTACCAGGAACTATGCCATTAGCTGAAAGGGCGTTTTTGATTGGATCGCCAAAGGTTTGGGAGTTCATCAAAAGCTCAATGATTCCGCCTCCCGGATTTGCCAAAACTGCACTATTGACATTTTCGTTCGCCAAATAGGCAAATGGCACCATCGCTCCAAGTGAGTGCCCAACGTAAGCAACTTTTGTGCTATCAAACTTCACGCCTACCGCATTTTCAAGCGCACTACGCAAAGCACTTATGTCTGCTACACTTTGGAGCATATTGTCTCTTGAGATGGCAGGATTTGCGAGATTGATATAGTGCATTCCTGAGCAATCCGGCTTGCCATCTGGCTGCATAGCTACAATGTTGCACTCTTCATCTTGCGTCACATAATCCACACCAAAAGTCCTCTCATAAGGAGTTGCAAAAGGTGAGTTTGAATCGGTAATGCCATGCAAAGGGAGATCTATTGCCACTGCCGCGTAGCATGCCTTTGCAAAGCTCTCAGCCACAGCTAGTAGGTTTGTGCGATTTTGTGTAATGCCATGCTGGAAAATCACCACCGGCCAGCCAGCTTCTGGCATAGGGCAACTTTTTGGCACGGAAGCCAATACGGGAATCGTCACGCGCTTCGTCGCAACCGGCTTGCCATTAGCTACTTTCATGGTTTTTTGCAAAGGCGCCAGTGGATCGCTTTTGCTAGGTATGCCAAGATAGTAAGGGACGTTTTGCAATACTCCAGCATACATCTCGGCGCTTCCTTGCAATGCGCTCACGTCTTTTCCAATTTGGGCTAGCATATCTTTGGAAGTCATTTGAGTATCTTGCAGCACAAGTTTGCTTTGATATGGCTGCTGCGCCAAGGCTTTGGCGATTTTGCCAATAGATTGCGTTTTAAAGCCAAAAACAAGAGCCACGCTCCTACCCTCCATACCGATGGCTTGAAGCAGTTGGTGGTAGTAGGGGCGCAAAGCAGCGATCTTTTGCAATATCTCGTTGCTTAAACGATCTTGATAATTTTGCAGCGGCTCGTCGGTGTAAAGCAGATATCCAATGAGATCTGGCGTAACTTTTTCGTTTTGCACATCCAAAACACCTCTTTGGATCGCTACCACATAGTGGCTATTGCCTTCAAGTGGGACTTTTGGCAAGATTACGACACTATTGTCTTTGGTTACAAAGCTAAAATCCTTCTCGGCTTGCAACTCTTTTTCTATTTTCATAGCCACAGGCAAAGGGGAATTTTGCGTATAAGCATACGCAACCTTATAGAGTTTGAGTCTATCATAGAGCGTTCGAGGATCTATTACGCTATCGGTAGGAATCACGATAGGTGACGTGGTAGAAAAGCCATCTAGCCGATTCAAGGCTTTTAGCATTGGCGCACTGCTGGCATTGGGATCGTAGGGCATATTGATAGTACCATCGGCAGGCTCCTGGGCACTTGGCAAAAAGAGCAGATCGTTTGGAAAGGGCATATGAGATGAGAGATCGCTTAAAAAGTGCTTCTTGCCGACTTTCACATAACTATCGCTCCCACCACAACCTACAAAAAGCAAAGCGGCACCCAAAGCAAGAAAACTTTTTCGCAACATATCCATTCCTTTAGCAAAAATATTATAACTATTATATAAGCATTATTTGAAAAAAAGCTGAAATCGCCACGCCTCATACTTGACAATCAACCGTAAAACATATTTTGTGATACAATAATATAAATTTATAGTTTGGAGTATACTTTTGAAGATGCGAGCGTTAGCACTATTTAGCGGAGGACTCGATAGCCTGTTGGCGATGAAACTCATTATCGAGCAAGGCATTGAAGTTATAGGACTCTATTTCGATACGGGATTTGGCGGAAGGGCCAACGAAGAAAAAAAGCGATATTTGCAAGAAGTAGCCCAAAAGATTGGTGCGAAACTTGAAATTATAGACATCAAAGAGCAATTTATCCAAGAGATACTTTTTGATCCAAAGTATGGCTATGGCAAAAATTTCAATCCTTGCATCGACTGCCACGCCAATATGATCCGCATAGCAAAAGCTCTTTTGCCAAAGTATGACGCCCACTTCATCATCAGCGGCGAGGTGGTAGGACAGCGCCCTATGAGCCAACGCTTCGATGCCCTGAAAAAAGTAGAAAACCTCTCGACAGCCGATGGGCTTATCCTGCGCCCTCTTTCGGCCAAACTGCTCCCTCCCACAATTCCCGAGCAAAAAGGGTGGGTGGATAGAGAAAAGCTTTTAGGAATCAGCGGGCGCAGCCGCGAAGTGCAGATGGAACTCGCTAAGAAGTGGGGGATAGAAAATTATGAGAGCCCAAGTGGCGGGTGTCTGCTTACAGACGAATACTTTAGCACCAAACTCAAAGAGCATGTGGAGCATGAACGTTTCGATCTAGAAGACGTGGAGGTGCTCAAATGGGGACGCCACTTTCGCTTGCAAGATGGCGCTAAGCTGGTAGTGAGCCGCAATAAAGAGGAAAACGAAAAACTGCGATCAATTCCTTTGACAAAATATACCCTCTTTACGCTCCCGCTTCCAGGACCTGTGAGTATCATAAGTAGCGGTGCCAGCAAAGCGGATAAAGAATTAGCAGCACGCATTGCCCTTACCTATTCCAAAGCGAAACCAGATACGACTTACGAAGTGCGAATAGGTAATGAAACGATACGAACCTCACCATTTGCCTCCAAAACCGAAGCACAAAGGCATCTAGTCAAATGAGAAACCAACCGCGCTATCATCTCTTGAAAAATGCGCGCTATGCGTTAGAGGGTCTTCGGGATGCGTTCAAAGGCGAGACGAGTTTTCGTATAGAAGTGATACTTTTCGTGCTTTTTAGCGTTGGCTTTTGGCTTTCGCCTTTGCATATGGAATCGAAAGCATTTTTACAAGCATCACTATTCATTCCTCTCATCGTAGAGCTCCTCAATAGCGCGATCGAGCGCGTGGTGGATTTGGCTACAAAAGAGTTGCATCCTTTGGCCAAACAGGCCAAGGACATGGGGGCTGCTGCAGTGCTTTTGTCGCTTTTTTTGACGCTTTGTATCTGGATAGGCGTCTTTTGCCATGAACTTGGCTGCAACAAAATATTTTTAGGCTAATCTATGGAATACTATCTTTTGCTATTAACGCTTTTTATCTTTATTCTCTTAGCTAAAATTCTCTATTGGCTCTGGGAGTTTGCCAAGACGGATCTACGCTACCAACTCTATAAATTGCGTCCATTTCCCAAAAAGTATCAAGAGATTCTTTTGCGCTACTTCCCTCTCTATCAAAAATTGCCAGATACCCTCAAAAAGCGCCTGCAAGCTTGCATCCAAGTCTTTATTAAAGAAAAAGAGTTTATTGGCGTCAAGATCCAAATAGATGAAACCAAAAAGGCGCTCATAGCCGCCAATGCTTGTCTGCTTAGCATCGGACATGACAGATGCGAGTATAAGCATGTCTATAGCATCTATCTCTATCCCGAAGCGGTGGTCAAAAAGCAGCAGAGGCAACAAGGATGGATCGTCTCCCAAGAGCGAGAAATCCTTCTGGGAGAGGCGTGGCAAGGAGGCGAGGTAGTGCTTAGCTGGCGCGATCTCTTGGCTGGTGATATGAATCCCACCGATGGCAAAAACGTGGGTCTGCACGAGTTCGCGCATCAGTTGGACATGGAAGATGGCGAGGCCGATGGCACTCCACCCATGCCATTTCGCTACTACAAACGCTGGGTGAATGTGATGAACAAGGAGTTTAAAAAACTGCGAGATCTATACAAAAAGCACAAAAAAGGTTTTTTGGACTACTATGCTCTCACCAATCCAGCAGAATTTTTCGCAGTGGCCACGGAAGCTTTTTTCGAAAAACCAAAGCAGCTCAAAGCCAAAGAACCAGAACTTTACGAAGCCCTCAAAACATACTACAATCTCGATCCAGCCTCCTGGTGAAACTTGCTATAATTTGCCCAAAAAAGGAATGTCATGGAATACTATTTGTGGATCAAAGCTTTCCATATCATGAGTATCATCAGCTGGATGGCAATGCTTTTCTATTTGCCAAGGCTCTTTGTCTATCATGCCGAGCATAGAGACAACAAAGGTTTCGTGGAGGTAGTGAAAATCCAAGAGCGTAAACTCTACTACTTCATTGGCGTACCAGCATTTTGGGCGAGCGTGTTAAGTGGCGGGGCGATGATTGCTCTTAATCCCGCTATGTTTCAAAGCGGGCTTTGGCTGCATATCAAGCTCACAGCAGCCCTTTTACTCATTATCTATCACTTCTCTTTGCGCCATTTTCTTATAAAATTCAAAGAAGATAGGTGCCAAAGAAATGGCAAATTCTTTCGCGTTTACAATGAAGTGCCCACCATCCTCATGATCATCATCGTTATCATGGCGGTCGTCAAGCCAGTATGAAGATAGCTTTGGCTCTCAGTGGTGGTGGGGCGAGATGCCTCGCACAGCTCGGCTATATCGAAGTCGTTACCAAACATTTTCCCATAGAGATCGCCTTGCTTGCTGGCAGCAGCGGCGGCGCCATAGCTGCTGCATTTTTGGCTCAATCGAAAAAGCCACAAGAGATCTTAGAAATTTTGCAAGACTTTCCATTTAACAAAATCAAACTCAATATCCTCAAAGGTACCCTATTTGATCATGCTCCCCTTTACGAAGAGCTACAAAAGCTTGGCTTCATAGACTTTGCAAGCCTTGCAATCCCACTTTTTATCACGTTGACCGGGTATGAAGATGGCAAGAGTTACTATGTACATAGCGGCGACTTGGCAAAGGCTATGCTTGCATCTTCCGCGCTTTTGCCAATTTTTGCTCCCATCTCCTTTGAAAACAGACTCTATATCGATGGCGGACTGAGCGACAATCTGCCCCTAAAACCTCTGCACACCCATTACAAAGTAGCCATCAACGTCAATCCCTTGCGCTTTGACCACTTCTCTCGCACCCTTTGGGGCAACTTCAAAAAAGCCGGCTACATCCTACTCAACGCCCACATGCGAAAAGATCTGGCCGATACCTACATCGAGATAGAGGGCACGGAAAAATTTGGTATACTAGATAGGAAAAATTTCGACAAGATTTACGCTTTAGGCCAACGCCAAGCACAAAGAGATCTAAAGATGTGGGATGAGATATGTTTGAAAAACTCCTAAATAAAATCATCGATATCGCTTTTGAAGAGCCAAAATATCCGATGCGCTTTCGTGAGCTCATGGAAGCCAATCGCATCCTCATAGACAACCTTCCCATCGAGCAGATCCCAGGGCTCAAATTTTGCAGGCTCAAGCTCTATGCCATCTATTTCGTAATCTGGAACGTGATAATCATTCCTTTGGCTCTTATTTTTCACACTCTTTTAGCGAAACTCGACTGCCACCTCTCCATCATTTTGGCCATCATTTTTACGCTGCTGTTTTTTGGTACTTACAAGATTTTCGAAAACCGCATCAAAGAGAGAGCGGCTCTGCGGCTTATTCAAAAAGCGTGGCACAACTACCTTCCCCATTTTCCATTTGAGAAATATCACCAAGAAGTGGCGCAAATCTACAAAGAAGCACTCGATAGAGAGATACCAAAGCACAAAATCGAGCAATTTGTCATCGACAAGCTCATCGAGTCCACGTAAGCTTCTTGCCAAAGCCAAGCCTATTATCAGTCATCTTTATCCAATCAAGCTCGATCACCCAAATAGAGGGATCCATAGCCTTGGCGATGGGATATTTCCCAAGGTAGCACCTCTTTTGCCGTTCTGTGGCTGCAAGGAACCTCCCCTTGCACTGCACGCCGCGAATGAGCCCCACTTTATCGGTGCATAGGTGTATGGCGGCGGCTACGTGAGGATTGGCGAGGGCTTGGCGTATATGCTGAGTATCTTTGTCACTAGCGAAAACAAGTGCCAAAGCCTCTTCGTCAAATACATAGAAACAGGTAGCCACATAAGGGCAATTATCGGCACTAGTAGCAAAGGTGAGGATATGATTAGATCGCAAAAAATCTTTTATTCGCTCTTGCATTGGGATATAATAGCACAATGAGAGCTCTTTTGCTACTAGGCGCGTTGTTTGCAGTGCTGCATGCCAAGATGTACTATATCGATTTTGCCGGCAATAAAACTTTTGACAAAGATCGGCTCTATAAAGAAGTGGGATTAGAAAGAAGCTTTTGGCAAAAATGGCGCAAAAAACTCCCACAAGTGGATGAAAAACTGCTACCAAGCCTCTATGAAGGGCTAGAGCTTTTCTACAAAGAGCAAGGTTTTTGGGACGCCAACATCACTACCGATCTGAAAGATAACAAAGCCATCTTTCGCATCCAAGAAAATAGCCCCATCATTATCAAAAACATCGCCATTACCTCCAATTTTCCTATCACAGATAAGCTAAGCGTCTACAAAAACCAGCGCTTCATCATTCCAGAGTTTGCAAGAAGCAAAGAGCGTATCAAAAAGGCGCTTCTTCAAAAAGGCTACTGCAGCTACACTTTCAAGCCCAAAGCCTACGTTTTCCACAAAAAGCGCAACGCCTACATCTCCATCTATCTTGATAAAGGGAAGCTATGCAGTATCAAAGATATTGACGTAAAAGGGCTTAGCACCCTCAATCCAAAAGTGGTATTCGATCATATTTTTGTGCGCCCAGGCGATGTTTTCGACAAGCAAAAAATAGACGAGAGCTACAAACGCCTCTACTCCCTTGGCTACTTTCGCCAAATCCGCTTTGATTATTCCAAAAAGGTGCGCAACCAGGTCACCCTCGCCATTCATCTCAAAGAGCGGCAAAAAAAGCGCCTCTACAAAGTAGGTGTAGGGTATGAGAGCGATCAGGGATTTATAGGAAGTTTCCTTTATAAAGACTACAACCTCCACTCCCACCAGCCACAAATCAAGCTACGCTACTCCAAGCTACAAAAAGAGCTGGCATTTTCCATCTTCACCCCTTCCATTTGGCATGGCCACGATATGAGCAACGAACTAGCGTACAAAGACGAAGATTTCAAACAGTTCAAAAGCCGTACATATGGCTACCGGTTCAAACTCCTCCAAGATACCTTCACCACTTCTTACGCATTTGGCTTGGAAGCGGAGCGTATCGAGATCTATAACACTTCTAGTTGCATACATGAACGATCCTATACCTTCGTTGCACCCTACGCACGCTATCTACTCGATAGGCGAGACTCCAAAATCTTTCCAACTC
>WGBC01000006.1 GCA_015494535.1 Nitratiruptor sp.
TCATAAAGTTGTCAAAGAGCTCTTGCAGCGTGTCGAAGCGGATACCAAAGCCAAAGGTATCGGTAGAGATAGCTTTTTAGAAGCACTTCAAAAAAATCTTACCCAAATCCTTACAGCCCCTGGCAAGCAAGGCTTTGTTTATGCCCCGCATCCGCCCACAGTGGTGCTGATGACGGGACTACAGGGAAGCGGTAAGACCACGACTGCTGGTAAGCTTGCCAACTATCTCAAACTTCGCGGCAAAAAAGTGCTATTGGTGGCTGCCGATTTGCAAAGACTCGCTGCAGTAGAGCAGCTTCGCCAAATTGCCGAGCAGATTGATGTGGATTTTTTTGGCAAAGAGGATGAAAAAGATCCTGTAGCAATCGTCAAAGAGGCTCTTGCTGTAGCCAAAGAGAAACTCTATGATGTGGTAATCATCGATACCGCTGGGCGTTTGGCTATCGATGAGGCGCTCATGCAGGAGCTAAAGAGAGTTAAAGAGGCGGCGAATCCTGATGAAGTCTTTTACGTAGCGGACTCGCTCACAGGACAAGACGCTGTCAGAAGTGCGGCGAAATTCAATGAAGATATAGGTATTACGGGGGTGATTCTTACCAAGTACGATGGTGATAGCAAAGGCGGCGTGGCGTTGAGTTTGGCGCACCAGATCCACGTACCACTGCGCTTTATAGGGACTGGTGAGAAGATGCCAGATCTCGAAGTTTTTATTCCTGAGAGAATTACTAGCCGCCTCATGGGTGCGGGCGATATCGAATCTTTGGCGGAAAAGACGGCGGCCGTTATTGACGAGAAGCAGGCCAAGAAGATTAGCAAAAAGATAGCCAAAGGCAAATTCAATTTCGAGGATTTCCTTGAGCAGCTTGAATCCATCAAAAAGATGGGAAGCCTCAAAAACCTTATCTCCATGATTCCCGGGATGGGAAATATGGCAAAGGCTATCAAAGATCTGGATCTTGAAAACTCCAAAGAGATCAAAAAGATAAAGGCGATGATCAATTCCATGACGCCAAAAGAGCGAAAAGATCCAGACTTAATTCTCAAGAACAACTCCAGAAAGCGCCGAATCGCGCAAGGAGCGGGGCTTACTCCCCAAGAGGTCAACAAGATTCTCAAGCAGTTCAATAATGCAGCCAAATTCGCCAAGAAGTTCGCCGGCAAAAAGGGAATGCAGGACATGCAAAACCTCATGAAGCAGATGGGAGGCGGTGGAATCCCACCGATTCGATAATGTTTTGACTACTTTGCATTTTGGTGCAAAGTGGTTAAAATATTATTAACAAAACAAAGGAGAAGTGTATATGACAGTCATTAGACTTGCTAGATTTGGTAGAAAAAAGAGACCATTTTACAGAATCGTCGTAACTGATAGCAGAAAAAGAAGAGACAGTGGTTGGATCGAAGTAATTGGATATTACAATCCTTTGACGGATCCATCTACTGCGAAAATCGACAAAGAGAGACTCAATTACTGGCTCAGTGTCGGTGCTAAAATGAGCGATAGAGTTAAAAAAATCAGTGAGTGGGCGGAAGCGAAATAATGGTCGAAGATTTTGTGAGAGATTTCGCAAAACTCTTGGCAAACCATCCTGAAGATATTGAGGTTGTTAGCAACAAAGTCAACGATAGCTATATGGAGATAACGATCTATGCCAACAAAGCCGATGCTGGCAAAATCATCGGTAAAGAGGGCAAAATGATTGGAGCCATCAAGACCGTTATCTCGGGATGCAAAGCCAAAGATGGAGTGAGCTACAAGGTCAATGTCCAGCCAAAGGAGTAGTTAGTGAAAAAGCTAGCTATCGCAAGGCTAGGGCGAAGCGTAGGTCTCAAAGGTGAGATGCGCTTTTTCAACCTTTGCGATTTTCCTGAACAATTCAAAGCGGGCGCAGTTTTTGAGAGCGATCGTGGTCAGATTACCATAGAGCGGGTCAATTTCGATCGGGGCACTATAAAACTTGAAGGTGTCGATACGCCAGAAGAAGCCAAAAAGTTTACCAATGCTTATCTGTATAGTGATGAGAGCAAGACGAAAGAGCAGATAGAACTTGGAAAAGATGAGTATTTTTGGTTTGATATTATAGGGCTTAATCTTTTTGAAAAGGGCGAGCTGCTTGGCAAAGTGATCGACATCGATCGATTGCCTGCGGCAGACTACCTCGTGGTTGCGACCGACGAGGCGTTGCAAAAGCAAAATCTTCCAAAACGTTTTTTGGTGCCATTTTTGGATAAATTTGTCAAAAATGTGGATCTTGAGAAAAAAACTATCGAAGCAGATGGCGCAAAAGAGATTTTAGAAGCTTCATGAAAATAACCTATCTCACCCTTTTCCCCCAATTGATGCAGTGCTACTTCGAAGATTCCATTCTCAAAAGGGGGTTGCAAAAAGATCTCTTTGCTATAGAGTTTGTTAATTTTAGATCATTTAGCACCAATCGCCACAAAAAAGTGGATAGGCCAAAGGTTGGGGGAGGGGCTGGCATGCTTTTGGAGCCAGAACCAATCGCTAGGGCGCTAAAAGCCGTGCGGCAAAAGGAGTCATGGACTATATTCGTTACGCCCGTGGCTAAAAGGTTCAACCAAAAAGATGCGAAGAGACTCGCTAAAAGAGAGCATCTTATTTTCGTTTGCGGACGCTACGAGGGATTTGACGAGAGGCTTATAGAAATCTATGCCGACGAGGTGTTGAGTCTAGGTGATTTTATCCTTAGTGGTGGCGAATTGGCTGCCCTTGCTATGAGCGATGCGATTTTGAGAAACGTTCCTGGAGTCCTAGGCAACGAGGCGTCACTTGAGGAAGAGAGCTTCGAGGATGCCATTCTGGAGGCGCCTGCGTTCACAAAGCCGGATGAGTTTGAGGGTAGAAAAATAGTTTTAGAGTTTTTAAAGGGAAATCATAGTAAAATTAGCGCCTTAAAATATGGTATGGCTCTGATGAGGACGAATTACTATAGACCTGATAAAAGGATTGAGTATGAGAAATAAGTATATTGAGCACTTTGAGAAAAGCCAGATCGAAGCTAAGCAAGTACCAGAGTTTAGAGCTGGCGATACTGTAAGGGTGGCGGTTGAGATCAAAGAGGGTGACAAGACGAGAATCCAGAATTTCGAGGGCGTATGCATCGCTATCCGTGGAGAAGGCACGGGCAAGACCTTTACCGTAAGAAAAATCGGCGCAAACAACATAGGCGTAGAGAGAATCTTCCCGCTCTATAGCGACAGTATCAAAGATATCAAAGTTGTTAGAAGAGGTCGTGTAAGAAGAGCGAAGCTTTATTACCTTAGAGAAAGAAAAGGTAAAGCTGCAAGAATTAGAGAGCTTGGCAGAAAGTAGTTGCCAAGCCTCAATATGGCAAGGCTTGCGAGAAGAGACTACTGAAAAACTTCTTGGCCTTTTTTGCTTGCGCGTAATCTTTTATGAAATAGATCGTTTCATAATTGTTTCCAAAAGCTGAGTGTGACCAGTTTGCCGAACCGAGAATGATCTTTTTGTTGTCAAAGATTGCTAGCTTCATGTGCATTTTGCCATAATACTTGCCTCTTTTTACATATTTTCCCCTTGTCAATCTCACATTGATATTTTTGTATTTAGCGAGATAGCCGATTTTGGAGTGTCTATCCCGCATGCTCTGTTCGAAATCCGCTACGATATGAATCTTTACGCCCCTTTTTGCTGCGTTTTTGAGCCTTTTTGCAATGGTTTTGTTTGTGAAGCTGTACATTGCTATATCTATCGAGTTTTTGGCTGTATCTATCCAAAAGAGTAGCCTCTTTTGTGCGTTTTTTGCTTCAAAAGGCATAAAGTAGAGTTCGCTTGCTAATAAAACTGTCCCAAGAATCGATAATAAAAGCAGTTTTTTCATGATACTCCTTGTAAATTATCAAAAATATTAAAGCAAAAAAATATTAAAATTAGCAAAAAGGAATGGTGAATGAAGCTCTTACTCATAAATAAAAATCCCGTAGTTTCTCGTATGATGCTGATGAGCGTCCCAAAAGCGGGCTTTGAGATCGAAGAGTGTGAGAGCGTTTACGATCTTCCCTCGGGACGCTATGAGGTGGTGGTAATTGACGATGAGATGTATGATGAGAATTTTTTGCACGATATCAAGCAGAACGTAAAGTTCGCAAAACTTGGCCTCATTACCGCTTCAAAAAGTACCGACAAAGAGGGGTTCGATTTTATTTTGACAAAGCCTTTCTTGCCTACCGATCTTATTGAAATTTTGCGCGAAGTCAAAAACGAGCTTGAGCAAAGCGGAGTTTTGCCAGAACCTGAGCCAAAAGAGGAGGAGGGCTCTGCTTTTGAGAAGTTTATGGCATCGGATGAAGAGATAGAGCAAAACTACCTCAAGGAGTTCGAGCCCAAAATCGAGCCATCCGAGCTGGAAAAGATCGTGGAGGTGGAAGAGAAGGAAGAGGAGTCGCCTTTCGTGCAAGAGGAGCTTGGCAAAAGCGGCGTTTTGAATGAAGAGGAGGTAGAAAAGGTCTCACAACTTTTGGAAGAGACCCAAGAAGAGCCTATCGTGCCGCTTGCCTCCAGCGAACCGGAGCCCAAGGAAGAGCCAGAGCCAGGACCCACTCCTGAGTCCATCTTGACCTCTTTGGTGAGTGAAGAGCAAGCAAGTGAGCCAGAAGAGTCTGTAGCACCGGTATCCGAGCCAAAAATAGAGGAGCCAGCAATACATGAGGAGAAAAAAGTAGAACATGTGGCAAAAGAGATGGCGCAAAATATCAATGCTTCTATGTTACGAGAGCTGCTCGATGGTATGCAACTAGACATCACCATCAAAATCTCCTTTCCGGATAAGCGATGAATTTCAAAAAAGGGGCACTGCTTCTACTCTCTGGCCCAAGTGGGGCTGGCAAAAGCACGCTTATTCAAACTATTCTGCAGCACCAAAAAGATGTCTATTTTAGTATCTCCACCACCACAAGGCCCCGAAGAGAGGGCGAAGTGGATGGAAGGGATTACTACTTTGTGAGCAAAGAGGAGTTTGAAAAGGATATTGAAGCTGGGATGTTTTTGGAGTGGGCGAAGGTGCACGACAACTACTACGGCACATCGCTGCGCCCGGTAATGCAAGCATTGGATGCGGGTAAACTAGTGCTTTTCGATGTGGATGTGCAAGGATTTGCGGCAATTAGGAAAAGTCCACTCTCTTCGCTGCTTACTTCCGTATTCGTCACAACGCCCAGCAAAGAGGAGCTAAGGCGCAGGCTTGCCGCAAGAGGCACCGATAGCGAGGAGGTAATTGCTAAAAGGCTGCAAAACGCCCTCGAAGAGATGGCCTATATGAAAGAATACGACTATATTTTGATAAATAGCGATCTCAAAAAGTCTCAAGAAGCGATTCTTTCTATAGCGAAAACGGCGCGGCTTAAAAGAAGTCAAGAAGAGATCCAAGAATTTATAAATTATTGGCAAGCCAATTAGCTATAAAGCCATATTAAGAAATTTTGAGTATTATTTTATGTAATAAAATAGCAAGGAGAGAGTATGGGTATGCCAAGTATGCCGGAACTTCTGGTTATATTAGCGATTGTGGTGCTGCTTTTTGGTGCCAAGAAGATTCCAGAGTTAGCCAAAGGATTGGGAAGCGGTATCAAAAACTTTAAAAAAGCGATGAGAGAAGACGAGGAAGAGGAAGCGCCAAAAAAAGAGATAGAAAAAGAGACGACCGCATCTACTACCCAAACCACCGCTACGCCTGAGAAAAAAGAGGCGTAATGTAAGCAGTTTTTCTGCTTACAATCTCTTAACAAGGAAACAGGCTTGAGAAAAAGAGTCCAGCAAGAGCTGCAAAACATCCTGCAAAAAGAAATTGTCCTAGAAAAGCCAAAAGAGAAAAAATTTGGCCATTTTGCCACGCCGATTGCTTTCACCCTGGCCAAAGAGCTTAGGCGATCCCCTATGCAAATAGCCGATGAGCTTGCCAAAAATTTCGCAAAGCTTTCTATTTTCGAGAAAGTCGAACCACTCAAAGGCTATGTGAATTTTAAGCTGAGCGAAGATTTTTTGGACGAGTATGCTACCTGGGCATTGCGAAATGAGCCAGAGTTTGGCACGGATAAGCAAGGAGAGAAGATTCTCTTGGAGTTCGTGAGCGCCAACCCTACCGGCCCATTGCACATTGGGCATGCTAGAGGCGCGGTTATCGGCGAGGCGTTGAGCCGCATCGGCAAGCACCTGGGTAATGAGATCGTCAAAGAGTATTACATCAATGACGCAGGCAATCAAATCTATCTTTTGGGGCTCTCCATATATCTTAGCGCTTGTGAGATTTTGGGAAAAGAGGTGGAGTGGCCTGATGAATACTACAGGGGTGAATATATCAAGGAGTTGGCAAGAAAGGCGCTAGAACTCTTTGGCGAAGAGATAGTGGAGCATAAGCAGATTGATAGGCTCAGTGACTGGGGCAAGGATGAGATGATGGAGCTTATTCGATCCAACTTGGCAGAAGTTGGGATCGAGTTTGATAGCTTTGTGAGCGAAAAGGAGCTCTACCAAAAGTGGGATGAGGTTCTAGCTATATTGCGGGAGCATGGAGCCATTTACGAAAAAGATGGCAAGCTATGGCTGCGATCTTGCGAGTATGGGGACGAGAAAGATAGAGTCGTGGTGCGCGAAGATGGGCGTCCTACCTATCTAGCCGGAGATATTATTTATCACTACACCAAATTTCAGCGAGGTTTCGATCGCTACATCAATATTTGGGGTGCTGATCACCACGGCTATATCGCTAGGGTCAAAGCGGCTATCAAGTTTTTGGGATATGACCCTGATAAGCTTGAAATTATCCTAGCGCAGATGGTCTCGCTTCTTAAAGGAGGCGAGCCATACAAGATGAGCAAGAGGGCAGGCAATTTTATCTTGATGAGTGAAGTGGTGGAGGAGATTGGCGCAGATGCTTTGAAATTTATGTTTCTTAGCAAAAAGAGCGATACGCACTTGGAATTCGATGTAGATATGCTCAAAAAAGAGGATAGCTCCAACCCGGTTTATTACATCAACTACGCACATGCGCGCATCAATTCAGTCATGCAAAAGGCTGGCAAGAGCTTGGAGGATGTAGTGGATGTGCCCCTTAAAGGGCTCAATGAAGAGGCAAAAGACCTGCTTTTTAGCGCGCTGTTGCTGCCAGAAGTGATAGAAGATGCATTTTTCAAAAGAGAATTGCAGCGTGTCACCGACTATCTCAAAGCTTTAGCGGCGCAGCTGCACAGCTTTTACAACAAGCACAAAGTTATAGGCACCGAGAACGAGGATAAGTACCTCAAGCTTTTGCTGGTAGTTGCACTCTCTATTCGCGTAGGTTTGCGTCTGCTTGGAATTGAAGCGAAATATAGGATGTAAGGAGAGGAATGCAAACGCTTGAAAACAGGTGCGAGGAGATTAAGAAAGTTCTTGAAAACAAAAAGGGTGAAAACGTCGAGATCATCGATACGCGCAAAGGGGATTATTTTGTAGATAGCGTGATTGTGGCCACTACACTGAGCGACAAGCACACCGCTGCTTTGCTCGATCACCTTAAAGAGGAGCTCAAGCCCAAGGGGGAGCAGTTTTTGAAAGTCCAAGAGGGCGAGGAGTGGATTGTTGTGGATTTGGGAGATATTTTGATCCATCTCATGACGGAGGCCTATCGCCAGAAATACCAGATCGAGGAGTTTTTGCGCGAGCTAATGAGCGATAAAAATCGATAATCTCATCTGCTATAAGCGGATAGAGATAGCGCCTTTGGGGATTTTTGCGTAGGCTCGTGGAGCTAATAGGCAAGTTGATTACTATCTTTTTATATTTTTTTGGTATCTTGTAGCCGCTTCTTGTAGCCACCACGAACTCAGCCAACTTCTGCAGCTTCTTATAGCGATACCACAGATGCAAACTCTTGAGATTGTCGCTGCCAATTATCAGGTAAATCTTTTTGGGTGTATACCTTTTGCGCAGATACTGCATGGTCTGCAGCGTATAGGTAGGTCTGCCTCTTCGTATCTCGTAGTCGCTCACTATCACCTTTTTTTGCGCAAGAAAAATCTTTTTGAGCCATCTTAAGCGCAGATTTGGAGGTGCGTTGAAGTGAGATTTCAAAGGATTGCGAAAGGCTGGGACTACGAAAAGGAAGTCGATATCCAGCATTGCGAGAGCTTTTTGTACGATTGCTATGTGCCCCTTGTGGGGTGGATCGAAACTGCCGCCAAAAATTGCTATCTTCATCTTGCCCCTTTTAACCAAAATTATAGTTAGTTTTAGATAAAATCTTTCAAAATTTTGAGGGTAGCGGATGGGAATACGGATTGCACTCAACGGATTTGGCAGAATCGGGCGTGCGGTGGTACGCAACTTGACGGACGAGTTCGAGCTTGTCGCCATCAATGACATCATGGACACCAAAATGATGGCGTATTTGCTACGCTTTGACTCCGTGCACGGTCCATTTGCCAAAGACGTGGAGTATATCGATGAGCATAGGCTGAGAATAGGAAACCAGGAGGTGTTCGTCTCACACCATGCCGATCCTAAAGATATCGATTTTTTGGGTGCCGATGTTGTGATAGAGGCTACGGGGAAATTTCTCAGTTTCAAGTTATCTGGCTCGCATCTTCAAACTGCCAAAAAGGTTATTCTCTCCGCTCCCGCCATCGACGATACCCCAACTTTCGTCTATGGGGTCAATCACCATGAATATAAAGGCCAGAATTTCATTTCTAACGCTTCTTGTACCACCAACTGCTTAGCGCCCGTTGCCAAGCTTTTGGATGAGCGATACGGCATTCAAAAAGGGCTCATGACCACGATTCATAGCTATACAATCGATCAAAATCTGCTTGATAGCGATCACAAAAGAGAGATTAGGCGAAGCAGAAGTGCCGCTATCAATATCATTCCTACCACTACTGGTGCGGCAAGGGCTATTTTCAAGGTTTTGCCGAGCCTCAAAGGCAAGCTTGATGGCAGAAGCGTGCGAGTGCCCGTAGCAGATGTGTCGCTTATGGATCTTGATTTACTTTTGGATAAGCCTTGCACCAAAGAAGAAGTGGTCTCTCTTTTCAAAGAGGCTAGCCAAAAGCAGATGCGAGGGGTACTTTTGGTGGATGAGGAGTATCGCGTTTCTCAAGACTTTTTGGGCTCATCATACAGCTCGATAGTGGCGGCAGATCTTGTGCAGGTGGTGGATGGTAATCTGCTGAAAATCATGTGCTGGTACGATAACGAGTGGGGATACGCCAATAGGCTTTTGGATATGGCGAAGTTTATAACAAAGGAGTAGTATGCATATAAAATCCATCAAAGAGTTGGCTTTAGAGCCAGGATCAAGAGTCTTTATTCGTTGCGATTTCAATGTGCCTCTTGACGAGTATGGCAACATTACAGACGATAGAAGAATACGAGCCGCACTTCCAACAATTCGCTACTGCCTCGATCATGATTGCAAGGTAATCCTAGCTAGCCACCTTGGCAGGCCAAAAGGTTTCGATCCAAAATACTCCCTCAAACCTGTGGCTAAAAGGCTGCATACGCTTCTCAAACAAGAGATAGCTATGGCAGAAGACGTGATAGGAGAAGATGCGAAAGCTAAAGTCGAAAGTTTGCAAGATGGCGAGGTATTACTGTTGGAGAATCTTCGTTTTGAGCCGGGCGAGACTAAAAACGATCCTAAGTTTGCCAAAGAGCTCAGCCAGTTTGGAGAGTTTTACATCAACGACGCTTTTGGCGTGAGCCACAGAGCCCACGCTTCGGTGGAGGCGATAACCAAATACTATGACGAAGATCACAAAGCTGCGGGATTTTTGCTGCTCAAAGAGATCAAATACCTCTATAAACTCCTAGAAAACCCGACTAGGCCTTTCATGGCTATCATTGGGGGCAGCAAGGTCTCCAGCAAACTAGGCGCGCTCATCAACCTCTTGCCAAAAGTGGATAAGATGATTATAGGCGGGGGTATGGCGTTTACTTTCTTGAAAGCGTTGGGTGAGGAGGTTGGCAAGAGTTTGGTTGAGGATGATTTGGTGGATGAGGCGAGAAACATCATGGAGGAGGCCAAGAAGCTTGGTGTCAAGCTCTATTTGCCTGTGGATTTCGTGGTTGCACCGAAGTTCAGTGAAGATGCGCCGGTTAAGTTTGTGACGTTCAAAGAGATCCCTAATGATTGGATGGGTCTTGATATCGGTCTTGCCTCCACGAGGCTCTTTCGAGAGGCGCTCAATGACGTTCAGACGATTTTGTGGAATGGGCCAATGGGCGTGTTTGAGATGGATAAGTTTGCAAGGGGTTCCATCAAACTCGCAAACTATGTGGCGGAGAGTTACGCTACCAAGATTATAGGCGGCGGCGATACGGCAAGCCTCATTAGCAAAGCTGGCGTGGATGACGAAATGACTTTTATCTCCACTGGCGGGGGAGCTAGCCTAGAGCTTCTTGAAGGCAAGGAACTGCCAGGTATCAAGGCCTTGATGGTAGAGGATCAGCAATGATCATTGCAGCCAATTTCAAAATGAACCATACAAGGGCCAGCACCAAAGCCTATATCGATCGTCTCAATTGCACAGAGCTTTCGCACGATGTGCGCCTCTTTGTCTTTCCTCCAGCTACCGCTCTTGATAGATATGAGAGTATAGCGACTATTGGGGCGCAAAACGCCTATTGCGCAAGAAACGGCTCGTACACAGGAGAGATTGGGCTTGAACAGCTAGAAGAGTTTGGCATAAAGACGCTGCTGCTTGGCCATAGCGAAAGGCGCCATATCTTTAATGAAAGCCAGGAATTCATCACCAAGAAATTCAATTTTTACAAAGATCAAGGTTTCGAGATAGTCTACTGTGTAGGCGAGACATTGGAAAAGAGAGAAGAGGGTGCTACCTATACATATATAGAGGAGCAGCTTGAAGGGATCGATTTAGGATATGAGAGACTCATCATCGCTTACGAGCCTGTATGGGCGATAGGAACAGGCAAAAGTGCGAAAGGAGAGGATATCCAAGAGGTTTTGGAATTTCTCAGTCAAAAGACCTCGGCACCTCTGCTCTATGGTGGAAGCGTAAAAAGATCTAATATCGCAGAGATTCTCTCCATTCCAAAGTGTGGTGGTGTGCTTATTGGCAGTGCTAGTTGGGATGTGGAGGAGTTTATAGCTATGATAGAGATTGCAAAGGAGAACTGATGGGACTTATGGAAGGAAAAAAAGGGCTAATTGTTGGTGTGGCAAATAACAAATCCATCGCGTATGGAATTGCAAAGGCATGCCATAGAGAGGGAGCAGAGCTTGCTTTTACTTACTTAAACGATGCGATTAAAAAGAGGGTTGAGCCAATCGCCCAGGAGTTTGGCAGCCAAAACGTCTACAAACTTGATGTGGCCAATAAAGAGGAATTTACGGCATTGCGTGAGGCTTTGGAGAGGGAATTGGGCAAGATAGACTTTTTGGTACACTCAGTGGCATTCGCTCCACGAGAGGCACTTGATGGTAGATTTGTCAACACCTCTAAAGAGGCATTCGAGATTGCCATGAATATTTCTGTCTATTCGCTTATTGAACTTGTCAGAGAGCTATTGCCTATCATGAACGAAGGGGCTAGCATTGTGACGCTTAGCTACTTGGGATCTGTTCGCTACATACCTCACTATAATGTTATGGGCGTGGCGAAGGCTGCGCTTGAGGCAAGCGTTCGCTACCTTGCAGCAGATTTGGGTCCGCAAAATATCAGAGTCAATGCTATCAGCGCAGGTCCTATTAAAACATTAGCGGCTAGTGGTATAGGCGATTTTAGGACAATCCTTAAATGGAATGAATTAAATGCTCCGTTAAGAAAAAATGTAACAATCGATGAGGTGGGCAATAGTGCCATGTATCTGCTGAGCGATCTATCCAGTGGCGTGACCGGGGAAGTGCACTACGTAGACGCGGGATATCACATCATGGGGCTTGCCGAAGTTGAGGAGGTAGATGGCAAAACAGTTCTCATATGGGATAGCAATAAAGATTAAATAGCAAAAAAATAACTAAAGTTTAAGGAAAGTTTGCTATAATTTTCGTTGTGAACCTATAATTACAAAAAAGGAGTAAGAATGAAACTGGCAAAATTGAGTCTTGCTGCGATAGTAGCATTGAGTGTTAGTGCATTCGCAGATGTAGAAAACGTAAAATTCAGTGGAAATGCCAAGTTGTACTATGGTACTACTGATATGGATCCAAATGATCTTTTCGATCAAAAGAACTCTTATGGACAAGCTGCAGCTACAATCGCTGTAAGTGCTGACCTTGCAGATGGAGTAGCTGGTAAAATCAGTGCAATTGGACTTTCAACTCTTGGTCTAGAAAACAACCTCGTATCTGGTCTTTGGGCTGGTGCTACTGACAGAAATGGCAATCTAGTTGGTTTGGATGCTCAGTGGTGGGTAAACGAAGCATGGCTTGCTAAAACTTTCGGTAACACTACTATCAAAATCGGTCGCCAAGAGCTTGACACTCCGCTTGCATTCAGCGAAAAATGGAATATCGCGGCAAACAGCTTCGACGCAGCGGTAATCCTCAACAACGATCTTCCAGAGACTACTTTGGTAGCTGCATGGGTTGGTAGAGGAAACGGCGCACCAGGTGGCCAAGTTGTCTATGGCGTATCTAACGGTTCTGATCCTTTCAAATCTTACGGAAGCGCTATAGTAGATGCTTATAGTTTAGATCCTACTAAAGTTGATGGTGGTGCATATGCAGTAGCTGCTATCACTAAGCTTATTCCTATGACTACTGCCCAAGTATGGTTCTACGATGTTGCTGATATTGCAAATGCTTGGTGGTTGCAAGCAGATGTGAATCTTGAGGAAGCAGTTGCAGGTCTTACAGCAGGATTGCAGTATGCATACATCGATCCTCAAGGACAAATCTCCGCACTCAATGAATCAAGCGCATGGGCACTTAAACTAGGCTACAGCATGGATGCATTGAAACTTGCTGCAGCATACTCTTCTACTGATGAAGATGGTGTTGTGCCTGTTGCAAACACTGCGACTGGACTCTCTGCTTCTCAGTCTAAACTTTATACTGAAGCTTGGTGGAACTATGGATATGTAGGTGCGCCTGACACTGACTCTTGGATGGTTTGTGCTGGTTACAACATGGAAGATGTAGCTGATCTTACTGCTCAATATACAAGCACTAGCCAAGATAAGACTGGTATTGATATGAACGAACTTGCATTGACTGCTAGCAAATCTTTTGGAAATCTTGATGCGACTCTCGCATACATCTATACTGACGCTGATGATCAAAACGGTGGAGACGGATACAACACTATCCAAGTTTACCTTACTTACAACTTCTAATTTTTCGGGCTTTTGCCCGAATATTACCTCTTTTTAATCTTCTTTATACTACAATCTACACATCGCTACATTCAAAGGAAACTTGATGAGAAAAGCAACACTTATGCTCCTTATAGCCACATTGCTATTTGCTGGTGAATATATTACCCTGGAAAATGGCAAAGTAATCGAGCTCAAACCAGATGGTACATGGCAAGAGGTCAAGGTAGTCAAAAAGAATGACGAGACTATCGCTATCAAGCCAGATGGGACATGGGAAAAGGTGCAAGCTACCAAAGTAGAGGCTGCAAATAGTTTAGAAAGAGCAGTGGATAAGAAATATAAAGACGAGCCAATAGTAAAAAAACTTCTTGGCAAATGGCAAGGAGACGGCATCTATTATAAATTTAGCAAAGATAAAGCGATTTTCAAGAAAAAAGTTGGCCATAGCAATAAAGTGATAGAGGGCAAATGGGTCGTAGAGAAGATCGATGAAAAAAACGGTATCGTCACTATTAATATCGGTGAGGGTGCAAGGCTTGGATTTTTGACATTTGGCGGAGCCTTAAGGCGCTTGCAAGTAAAAAGCGACGATACTATAATCGATGTAAGTGAAAAATTGGAAGGAAAAGTCTATACGCTCCATAAAGTTCGATGAAAAAACATATCCTTCATAAATTTTTCTACCTTGTTTGGATGTTGGCACTTATCTCCCTCATCTCCTTTTTCGCCATACATCTAGCACCAAACTCGTTTTTAAGCGCTGGTGAACTCAACCCTAACATTACCAAAGAGTCCCTTGAGCATCTCAAGCAGATCTATGGACTCGACAAACCCCTATGGCAGCAATACCTTAGCTGGATACAAGCACTATTACATTTTGATTTTGGTATCTCTTTTGCGAGCGGCAAGCCTGTCATTGAAGAGATTAAAGATCGTATAGGCGTGACGCTGGGCATTAATCTCGTATCGATGATTTTAATATTCTTGATCTCTTTTTTTGCCGGCATCTATGCAGCTTTGCGTGAGGGATCATTTCTAGATCGCTTTGTCAAAAACCTCTCCCTCATCTCTTTTTCGATGCCTTCGTTCTATCTAGCGCTATTGCTTATTCTTTTCTTTGCGGTGGAGCTTGGTTTGTTTCCCATAGGAGGATTGCACTCCCTGGAGCCAAAAAGCGGGATCGCATACTACTTGGATATCGCATGGCATCTTGTGTTGCCAATTGTGGTAGTAGTTTTTGTGGGATTTGGCACGCTTACGCAGTATATCCGATCGCTTACTATCGATATTCTCAAAAGTGACTATATCTTTTTTGCGAAAGCTCGAGGCATAATGCAAAAGGATCTCATCCGTTACTACATCATTCCAAACCTCAAACCGCCAATCATCACGATGATCGGTCTCTCTTTGCCTGGCATTATAGGTGGAAGCGTGATTTTGGAGTCCATCTTCTCTATAAACGGCATGGGATTGCTTTTTTATCAAGCGGCTATGGCTAGAGACTATCCTGTGATTTTGGGGATTTTGATCATTACTGCTTTTTTGACGCTGCTTGGCAATATTTTGGCAGATTTGGCGCTGCTCAAGCTCAACCCCTTTACGAGGTGAGCTTACTCTTTGAAGAGATCGTGAAGCGTGATAGTTGGCTCTTCTTTCTCTTTTTCTTCTGCAAGAGAACCTTTTTCTACAAGTTCGATCTCGTATCCGGTGAGCATGCTCGCTAGCCTGATGTTGATGCCGCTTTTGCCAATAGCCTTGGATTTCTGATCGGCTGGCAGGGTGACGATAGCTTTTTCACCCTCGATCTTCACCGATGTGATTATAGCGGGGCTCAGGCTTCTAGCGACGAAAATTTCTGGAATCGGCGAGTATTCGATACAATCGATACTCTCACCCTTGAGCTCTTTGCTCACAGCATTGATGCGAACCCCTTTTACGCCCACGCAAGCACCTACGGGATCGATTTTTGGGCTGTGGGAGGCTACGGCGACTTTGGCTCTTTCTCCCGGGATTCTTGCCACCTTTTCTATGGTGACGAGTTCGTCCTTGATTTCTGGTACTTCAAGTTTGAGAAGCTCTTCTAGGAATTTTGGCGTTGTGCGTGACAGTTCGAGATAGATGCCATAAGTTTTGTCGATGATGACTCGTTTGAGAATGGCTTTGACCACGTCGCCCGGCTTGAAATACTCGCCTTTGATGCGGTATCTTTTAGGCAAGACCCCTTTTACTTCGTCTATCTCCACCCACGTATTTTCATCTTCGTCCACTCTCGTGACGGTGCCGCTGATGATCGTGCCCACTTTTTGTTTATATTTTTCGAAAAGCTGTTCTTCGATGAGCCGTTGGATATGGTATTCGATTTCGTTGTGTAGGCGCATCGCTGCAGTCCTACCAAGCTTTTCGAACTCCACTGCGTAGCGCAGTTCATCGCCTACTTCTACATTTGGATCGATCTCTTTGGCTTCGTTGAGGGTGATATAGCGTTCGGGCTCCTCTTTTGCCCTCTCATCTCCATCTTTAACTACAAGCACTTTTTGATAGACGTTGATCTTTTTAGACTTCTCGTCAAGTTCCGCTTCGAACTCCAAATCTTCGCCTAGCACTCTCTTTGCGGTATTGACGAAGGCTCTTTTGATAGCTTCTGTGACTTTTTCTACACTTAAACCCTTTTCATGGGCAATAGAGTCTATGATATCTCCTATTTTCTCCATACAATATAACCTTTTGTGATTTTTATAACCTGAGGGATATGCGGATGCGTAATTTTACAAAAAATAATCTTG
Source organism: Nitratiruptor sp. (assembly GCA_015494535.1). Classification (GTDB taxonomy): domain Bacteria; phylum Campylobacterota; class Campylobacteria; order Campylobacterales; family Nitratiruptoraceae; genus Nitratiruptor. The sequence goes on from WGBC01000006.1 coordinate 16,084, forward strand.
AATTAAGATTAATTTTATCTTATAGCCGAGAACATTTTTTGATATAATTACAAATTACATAAGAACAGTGCAAAAAAGGGTAGTGATGGAATTGAAACTGGCACGGGAGAATCTCAAAGCGAAACCAAAAACGATCGATTTGGAAAAGATCAAAGAGGCTGTGGATAAAGAGGGCAACAAAATCTTCTATTTCGATCGTGAAAATTCACACAAAAGTTTGATGGATATGGTGGATTTTTTTGAGAATGAGGGATATAGCGTTTACTTTCGTGAGGTCAAATATGGGTTAGACGAGAACGATTATATTTATGAAGTGCATATTCTAAAGTAGAGGATAGGCGTGGGGAAGAAACTTTATATTGAGACGCTTGGTTGCGCGATGAACGTGCGCGATAGCGAGCATATCATTGCCGAGCTGACGCAAAAAGAGGATTTTTCATTGACGGATCGCCTGGAAGAAGCAGATCTTATCCTTATCAATACCTGCTCTGTGCGTGAAAAACCGGTGCATAAGCTCTTTTCTGAAATTGGCTATTTCAACAAAAAGAAAAAAGAGGGCGCAAAGATTGGCGTGTGCGGCTGCACCGCCAGCCATTTGGGCGAAGAGATTATCAAAAAAGCGCCATATGTTAGCTTCGTACTAGGAGCGCGCAACGTCTCTAAAATCACGGAAGTTATCAAAAAGCCAAAAGCCGTTGAGGTGGATATCGATTATGACGAGAGCACTTATGCCTTTAGCGATTTTCGCTCTTCACCTTATAAAGCCTTCGTCAATATCTCCATAGGGTGCGATAAGAAGTGCACATTTTGTATCGTGCCAAACACGAGGGGCGAAGAGATCTCCATCCCACCCGAACTCATTGTCCAAGAGGCGAGGAAAGCCGCGAAAAATGGTGCAAAAGAGGTTTTTTTGCTTGGGCAAAACGTTAATAATTATGGCAGGAGATTTAGTGACAAAGAGCGCAATATCGACTTTACCGATCTGCTCAAGATGGTGAGCGAAATCGAAGAGGTCAAGCGCATTCGATTTACCTCTCCCCATCCGCTGCACATGGACGATAGGTTTTTGGAGGAGTTTGCCAACAATCCTAAAATTTGCAAATCGATGCATATGCCTTTGCAAAGTGGTAGCACGAGGATTTTGAGAGCCATGAAGCGAGGCTATACAAAAGAGTGGTTTTTGGACAGGGCGATGAAGTTGCGAGAGATGGTACCTGATGTGCATATCTCCACCGACATCATCGTTGGATTTCCTGGTGAGAGCGATGAGGATTTTGTAGATACCATCGATGTGGTGCAAAAGGTTGGCTTCGAGCAGATTTTCAGCTTCAAATACTCTCCAAGGCCATTAACCCCAGCAAAAGATTATCCCAACCAAGTAGATGATGCCGTAGCTTCCAAAAGGCTCTCTTACTTACAAGATCTGCATCTCTCGATGCTTGATACTATCAGCCAAAAGGAGCTTGGCAAGGTCTACGAAGTCTATTTCGAAGAGCTCAAGCCCGGAGGCTACGTGGCTGGCAGGAGTTCTAACAACTGGATCATCAAGGTCAAAGGAAGCGAGGAGCTTCTGGGCAAATTTGTAAATGTAAAAATCACCAAAACCGGTAGGCTCTCCTTGGAGGGAGAGGTCCTTGCTTGATGAAGAGTTTACAGCGAAGCGTGCTAAAATCTATCGTGCCTCCCCTTGGCGCACTTTTGATGCGTGCCATCTACGCAAGTTGTAAAAAAGAGTTCCACATCCCTTCAAATCTTCCCAAAGAGCCCTTTATCGTGGCTTTTTGGCATGGCGAGCTTTTGATGCAACCGTTTCTCTACCATAAAATCCGCCCATCCCACAAAATTTCGGTAATGATAAGCGAGCATTTCGATGGGGAGTTGATTGCAAGAACGATTGAGCGATTTGGGTTCGAGAGCATCAGGGGTTCTTCCAAAAAAGGGGGTGCAAGAGCTCTTATAGGTGCAATCAAAAAGCTCAAAGAAGGCTATGACATAGCTATCACGCCTGATGGTCCGAGGGGGCCAAGACACAGCGTGGCCGGGGGTATTGTGGCGCTTAGTCAAAAGAGTGGAGCCAAAATCGTACCTTTTAGCTACCAAGCCGACAGATTCTGGCAGCTTAATAGCTGGGACAGGTTTCTAATTCCAAAGCCCTTTAGCAAGCTTAGCTTCTATGTGGGCGAGCCTTTTAGCGTAGAGGGGATGGATGAGGAGCAGGCTAAAGAGTTTATAAAGAAGCGAATGCTACAATATTGTCACGAATCCTCAAAGGAAAAGCGTGGATAGATGCATCTTTTTCGATTCGGCCGCCCAGACTATCCTTTTGCAAAAGCCAAGAGAGAGTGATGTACTCTACGTGGATCATGCCAACTGGTTTGTGAAGATTGATACGAAAGAATTCAACAAATTAAAAGCCGCTCAAACCACTGCTACTATCGTATCTCCTTTTAGCTATCTGTTTCATGAATATAGGAAAAAAGCGGAACCGGCGCTCTTTGGGGTTGTTTTGGAGGAGCAATGCTATTTTGCAATCTTTTTAGATGAAAAGCCTCTTTTTTGGCAAATTTGCGATACTGCCCAAGATATTACAAATGGGATAGAGAGATTCTTGAAAGATTTCTATGAAAAACCCCAGAGTTTCTTCATAGAAAAGATCTACCTTTACAACTGCAATGAAGCGTTGCAGATAGACAAGGAGGATATTCAAGAGAGGCTGCTGCTTCCTGTGGAGGTATATGAAGAGGATGAAGATCGGCTTTGCCAAGAAGTCGCATCGATGGCGATAGATCAGCAAGCCGAGGAGCCCTCTTTTTTGAAAAAGTACCGATCCTTGCTGCTTATCGCCGCAGCGACGCTGTTGGTGGTGTCTGGGTACGAGATTTATCTTCGTTACGCGATAGCCCAGTATGAGCAAAAAATTGCGAATCTCGTGCAAAAACAAGTGGACGTAGCCAACAAGAACAACGACTACCAAGCCCAGCTCATGCATTTTCAAAAGCTCAAGCCAATTGTCGAGGCAATCAAGCAAAACAACGCTTTGATAGCTTCCAAGATTCGAACTATTTTCAATCTCATTCCCAATGATGCATACCTGACAAAAGCGGAGATTGGCAAAAATGCGTTGCTGTTTGAGGGTGTATGCAAATCCAAAAAGAGCCTCTTGAGGGCTTTTCATGAAAAGATGGCAAAAAGCTTCCAAAAAAAGAGAATACGTTTTACTAAAATGGCCGACGGCTATAGATTCCAAGCCGTATATGAAGAGATGATCGATGAAAAGAGTTGAGTTTTCTCGAGACACCATGAAGTTGCTGCTTTTCATTATCAGTTTCATTGTGGTGCTTTACTCTATTTTCGCTTTTGTGGTGATGGAGGATGTGGATAGGCTGCAAGAGCTTGAAAACAAATACAAGCTCCAAAAAACCATAGCCTCTTATGTACAGCAAAACAATAGCGATTTGCAAAAGAGTATGGATGATGTGCAAGAGATCAAGGCATTTATGGACAAAAGCATCGATGAGCAAAAGTTGCACGCCTTGCTTTCGCAGCACTTGCAAAATATCACCATCAAAAAAGTAGACGAAAAGAGCGACAAAGTCGTAAAAATAAAATACTACATAGAAGCGATGCTGCCCTCTATGAAAAACTTCTACAATTTCGTTGAGATTATCGAGCAGAAAAAATACCCTCTAGAGCTTGCTTATCCCATTACATTTAAGCGAGATAATCACAGCATCGCCCTTACGCTTTTTCTAACACTTTATCAAGCAAAGCCGCGTCAATAGCCTCTTTGTAGATATAGCCTCGAAGTGGGGGTGGTATCTTTTTTTGGCGGAAAAGCTCTTTAGTTTTTTTTGGTAGTTTTGTTTTGACGTATGGCGCTGCAAAGATATGCTCCTTTGTCAGAGCGAAAGCTATTTTACCCCCAATCACGCCATTTTGCTGTTTGAAGATCTCCTCCTTTTGCGAGGAGCTAAGCAGATATCCGAGTCTTTTGAAGATCTTGTCGATGGTTCGCATATCTTGGTGGCGGTTGAGGTCTCTTTTAGCGATGAAGAGCTTTTTGATTGAAAAGATCTTGCCCAAAAGCAGCTTTTTGTCCTCATGCAGATAAAGAAAGCTTCTCTGCACGCCTCTGGAGAAACGCTGCATAATAGGATCGCAAAACTCCTTGCGAAAGAGGTTACGGGTATATGTGGTGTCGAAATTGGAGCTATCGAGGAAGTAGCGGATTTTGTTTTGTTCTAAAAACTTTAGGATCTCCTCTTTTGGCGTAAAGAGCAGGGGCCTAATTATCTGATACCCATCTTTTGGTGTAACAGGATCCATGCCCAGAAGCTCCACGAGTCCCGCTCCCTTTGCAAGCTGCATCATGAACCACTCAAACTGATCGTTGAGCTGATGGGCGGTTATGAGGTTGTCGTAACCTTCTTGTTTGATAATTGTTTCAAAAAATTGGTAGCGTATATTTCTAGCTTTCTTTTCTATGCCAGGAGGAGAGATGTGGCATTCGTGAATGAAGATCTTTTTATCGTACCTATTGGCTAGTTCTTTGGCGTAAGCTACCTCATCTTTGCTTTGGGCGCGAAGGTTGTAATCTACGATGGCGATATCAAAGGAAATTTGCTCCTGTAAAAGCAAAAAGAAAAGAGCCGTCGAGTCGCTGCCCCCAGAGAAAGCAAGGAGATTTTTGCCTTGGCGCAGTGTCTCAAGAGCGAATAGTTCCAAGAAGATTCTCTCCCACCACCTCGCTGATTGCAACGTTGTAGCATCTGCCAATTTGCAGATTCTCGACCTCACTCTCGTTGATGAGAATCTCGCCGTCGATTTCAGGTGCCCAAATCTTTTTGCGTGCACTGAGCAGCAGTTCGCTCTCACTACTTGTGCCGTCGAGGTAGGCTTCCACTACTTTGCCAAGATCTTTTTTGAGAGATTTTTGCTTTTTGGCTTTGACGATCTCTTCTAAGATCTGCAGCCTCTCATCAATCACCTCTTGAGGGATTTTCTCTTGCATGGCAAATGCTTGGGTATTCTCTTCATCGCTGTAGGCAAAGAGATTGACCCTATCAAAGTCAAATTCCTCCAAAAACTCTCTAAGCTTGGCAAAATCGCTCTCGCTCTCTCCAGGGTGCCCCACGATGATGCTCGTGCGAAGGAAGCTAGCTGGAGCCTTTCGCATCTGCTCGAGAAGTTTTAAAGTAGGTTCCTTGCCGATGCCTCTTTTCATGAGTTTGAGCATTCTATCACTTATGTGCTGTATCGGCATCTCGAAGTAGTTGACGAATTTCTTGGCATCCACGATTGTCTGGATAAGTTCGCTGGAAGTGGTGGAGGGATAGAGATAGAGTATACGAGCACTTTCGATCCCCTCTATCTTCTCAATCGCTTCGATGAGGCGAATGAGCCCATCTTTGATGCTTTTGTCCCTAAGGTAAGAGCTGCTGTCTTGGGAGATGAAAGTAAAGTCAATGAATCCCTTATCAACCAAACTTTTGACTTCATCTACGATCATCTCAAGTGGGCGTGATTGCAGGCGCCCTTTGAAGGAGGGAATGGCGCAAAAGCTGCAGCGTTGGTTGCACCCTTCGCTCAGTTTGATGTATGCGTGGTAGTTGGAGCCGGTGATGAGGCGCTCCTCTTTTTTTATGAGGTAGACCTGATCGCTAAAGTGGCTTTTTTTCTCTTTTATGAGTTCATCGATCTTCGCATAATCGCCAACGCCCGTGAAAATATCTACTTCTGGCAGCTCTTTTTGCAGCTCCTTTTTGTATCGTTCACTCAAGCATCCGGCCATGACAAGCAAGGAGTCCTCTTTGCGCTGGCTGTGCAGATCAAAAATTGTCTGTAAACTCTCCTCTTTTGCAGCATTGATAAAGCCGCAGGTATTGACGATTATTACATCGGCTTCCGCTGGATTTTGCGTAAGCGCAAAATCTTGCAGCCTTCCAAGCATTACCTCCGTGTCTACGAGGTTTTTGGTACATCCCAATGAGACGACATGAAGCTTTTTCACTCTATCACCACCACTTGGTTTTTCCCGCCATGTTTGGCTTCATACATCGCTTTATCCACTCTTGCAAATATGGTATCTATCGTATCGTCTATTCGTACGCCCGTTACGCCAAAGCTTGCCGTGATATGAATTTCGTCTTCTAGTGTGGAAAATGTCCTGTTTTCTATTGTGCTACGCAACCTATTGGCAACGATCTCACCCTCTTTGACGGTTGCTCCCGGCACCAAAATGGCGAACTCCTCTCCGCCTACGCGCGCCGCGATGTTGTTGGCTCGTAGAAAGGTTTTGAGAATGAGGGCGATCTCTTTGAGCACTTGATCGCCAGCTGGATGGCCGTAGCGGTCATTGATGGATTTGAAGTTGTCGATATCAAGCAAAATGAGTGCAAAAGGGTAGCCTCTTGTTTGATAATCGTTGATCATCTCCAAGAGGGCTCGTTCAAATCTTCGCCTATTGACAAGTCCCGTGAGAAAATCTATTTCTGCTTCCGTGCGTGCGGTCATAAGTTCACCTTGCAAGCGGATAACATCTGCGTGGTATTTGCGCAGTTCGTTGGTGAGCAGTTCGTTTTCACGCTTGAGGATTTCCAACTCCTCGAGGATCTTTTTAAGCGTCTGTTTCGTTTTGGCGTCTTCGAGTGCCTCTTCGTCTTGTTCTATTTCGTTTTTATGCGAGTCGATGGAGCTGTTGTGGGTATCGATAGTGTTGATGACCTCAGCAAGCTTTTGTTCTATTATATCGGCGATACGCACAAGTTTCTTGACCATTCCCTTTTGTTTGATTTCGGTATCTTCGGGTGCTTTTTCCTTGATTTCGTCATATGGTTCGTCGTAAATCTCCTTGAAAAGTCCCAAGATCTCCAAATCGTTGAGTTCTTTGTTGTTCTCTACGATGTTGCAAAATACATAGAACCAGCGCTCATAGTTTTTGGGAGTGATGACGATGTTGTTTTTGATCATGAAATTCATCTGCTTGCGCACGATGTTCATAATGGTTTTAATATCGTCGCGGGTCAGTTTCTCGTCTTTGGCAAGCTTCTCTTGGAGTTTGCAAAAATCTTCTCTCATCACTCCTCCTTTGACTCATTATAGCACATTATCGGCATCAACAATCCTTCATTGCAGCTCTTGCTTCTCTGTCCATGATCTTTTTCTTAAGTGTCTCTCTCTTGTCGTGCAACGTTTTTCCTTTTGCCAAAGCTATCTCTAACTTAGCGATGTTCTTATGGTTGAAGTAGAGCTTGAGGGGTACGATGGTGTAGCCTTTTTCACTTGTTTTTCCAATGAGTTTGTTGATCTCTTTTTTGTGTAGCAGCAGTTTTCTTGGGCGCTTTTCGTCCGGCTTGAAATGGGGGTTGGCACTTTGTAAGTGGCTTATGTGCATCCCAAAGATATAGGGTTCGCCTTTGACGAATTTGATGAAGCTGTCTTTGAGGTTGACCCTGCCGGCTCTGATGGCTTTTACTTCGCTGCCTTGCAAAACTAATCCCGCTTCATACTTTTCGATGATGTGAAAATCGTGAAAAGCCTTTTTGTTCGTGGCTACTACTTTCATTCTTTACTCCTAAATAGTGTGCTACCGCTGCCGCTGAGATACCAATTTTTCGCAAAAGGGCGTAGCTCTGGGCAGAGCATTGCAGCGCTTTGGTAGAGATCGTTTGCTTGTAGTGGAGAGAGATTTGCCAAGATCTCTTTTGAGCTCATATTTTTGAGTTTTTGCGCTTCAGCTTTATCACTGAGATGAGCATGCTTGCGAAAATTTCCATAGACTTTGGCGGTATTGCAGTGAAGATTCATTAGTTTAAATTCAAGTGCCGGTATGTCATCCTCAAATGGCTCGATAACTTCTCCTATGCCCTCAACGTTGGCGGCTTTGTAGCCATAGATGAAAAAGGGCACATCCGCCCCCACTTCCAAAGCTATCTTGGCTAGAGTCTGTATATCTAGATTAAGCTCCGCCTCTTGGTTTAGTAGCTGCAAAAACGTAGCCGCGTCGCTGCTGCCGCCTCCTAGTCCCGCTCCCTCAGGAATTCTTTTAATGACGCGTACGCGGCGATTTTGCATGAAATCTTTGATTTGCGGTGCCACTTTTTGCAACGCTTCATACGCTTTGTAGATGGTATTGTTTTTTTGCTCAATGTCCATACCCACAATCTCACACTCGCCGCCCTCCGCCTCTTCCAAAAAGATCTCATCATAGAGCTCTTCATAGCGCACGAAGCGTGAGACGAGCTCATGGTAGTTGCCGCGTCTGCCTACGATCTTTAAGAATATATTGATTTTTGCTACTGCTTTCATTGTGCTCTCGGTATCTGGTTGAGTAGGTAATGAACCTCTTTGTTTTTGATTGCAATGATAGCAAAAAAGTGCTCAAACACAAGGTGGTACGTGCCATCTTCCTTGATAGCCAGTTCATCGAGCGTTAGCTTTTTGCCGTGCCAGATGGCATCAGCAGATAGCGAGGTTTGGTTTGGTTTGGTGGCGAGATAGCCGATGGGATCCAGCGGCTTTTCATCTTCGTAGATGAACTTGCCCTCTTGTATACGCTCTAGATAGCTAAGAGTTCCGGTAAGCCCCAAGCTCTTTGCGATATGCTCGCCGACGCTTCTTATGTATGTGCCCTCGCTTACCGTGGCTTCAAAGGTAATGAAGGGGTGGTTGTAGTTGAGCAGCTTGATGGCGTATATATAGGAAGTGATGGTTGGCAGCTTCACCTCTTCGTTGCGTGCAGCTAGCTTGTAGGCTCTCTTGCCGCCAACCTTCTTGGCGCTAAATAGTGGCGGCGTATAGGTGAACTCTCCATGCAAACCATCGATAATTGATATGATCTTTTGCACAGACTGCTTTGGCACAGAAGCAATGGATTCGATGTTTTCAAGATCTAAGCTTTTGCTTTTGGCGCCCAACCACAAAGTAGCCCGATAGATTTTGGGAGTTTTTTGCAAAAAACGAAAGAGCTTGGTATATGCCCCAAAGGCTATGATGAGAGTCCCACACGCGAATGGATCGAGCGTGCCGGAGAAGCCCGCTTTTTTGACGCGATACTTCTTTTTGAGCCGGGCGAGGAAGCTATTGGAGGAGATAAACATCGGTTTGTACGCTACGAAGAGCCTGTTCATGCACGCTCCACGAAACTTGCGAGAATCTCTCTTTGGTTGCCTCCAAAATTGATGGTGAGTTTAAATTCCCTGCCGGCTTTGCTTACGCCTATAACTCTGCCTATGCCAAAAAGTTTGTGCTTGACGAGATCGCCTTTTTTGAAGGTGGCACGCTTTTCAATTTTGATGCTTGTTGGAATAAGCCCGGCTTCTCCTAGGAATCTGCTCTTTTCAAGATGAGCCCTTCTGCCTTTGTAGAATCTCGTTTTGACATGCGAGAGGGTGAGCTCCTTTTTGGCCCTGGTAATTGCTACGTATCCCAACCGCCTCTCCTCTTCGATATCGCAGCCATCGCCGGTGAGCGGGAAGAAACCCTCTTCCAAGCCAATCACGAAAAGGTGCTCAAACTCCAAGCCTTTGCTAGCGTGCACGCTCATGATGGATACAGCTTCGCTACCTATTTGATCCTGATCCGATTCTAAAGAGAGCTCGTTGATGAAATCTTCCAATGAGTTTTCTGGGTTTTGCTTGATGTAGTCGCGAAACATTCCGTAAAACTCGTCGATATTGGCGATTCGCTCGAATCCATCCGGCAAAGAGGCGTAGTATTTTCTTAGTCCAATCACTCTTTCGAACTCGTCAATGAAGCGATAGAGCGACTCCTCGGCAATCTCTTGGAGATACTGGAGGTTTTGGGTGAATTCCAGCAGCGTTTTGGCGTTTTTGGTACCTACGAGTGCTTGGAGGTCCTTTTTGGAGATGGATTGTAGCAGTTGGATTATGGAGGAGTTTTGCTCTTTTGCGGCGTTTTGCAATTTTTCATAGGTGGCTTTGCCAATACCTCTCTTTGGTTTATTGATGATGCGCTTCAATGAAAACTCGTCGTGCGGGTTGGCGATGACGCGCAGATAGCTGATGGTGTCTTTGATTTCGGCCCTCTCGTAGAAGCGTATGGCGCCTACGAGTTTGAAGTTGATACCAGCTTTGCTGAAGGCTTCTTCGATGGATCGTGAAAGGGCGTTGATGCGAAAGAGCACGGCTATCTCGTCCGCTCTGACGCCTCTATTTATAAGGCTGATGATTTTTTTGGCGATGAGGTTCGCCTCTTCTTGCTCGTCGTTGCAGTGCAGCACCTCGATATCTTTGCCTTCATCAAGGGTGGCCTCCAGCTTTTTGCCAAGTCTCGATCTGTTGTGGGAGATGAGGTTGTTGGCGGCTTCCAGGATTTTTTTGGTGGAGCGGTAGTTTTTTTCTAGTTTAACGATTTTGACGTTTTCAAACTTTTCTGGAAACTCCAAGATATTTTTGATATTTGCGCCCCTCCAGCCATAGATACTCTGATCGTCATCGCCTACTACGCAGATGTTGTTGTGGGTGGAGCAGAGTTTTTGCAGCAGCAGGTATTGCAACTCGTTGGTGTCTTGGAATTCATCCACCATGATGTATTGGTATTTTTTACTTATTTCATGGCATAGATTCTCGTCGTTTTGTAATATTTTGTATGGCAAAGCCAAAAGATCGTCAAAATCGACCAAGTTGTTCTCTTGCAAGTAGGCATCGTAGCGCCGATAGATATTAGCTATCTTTTTGAAATTTGGCAGCCTCGCCGCTTCGATGGCTTCTTCGGGGCTTACGAGGGAGTTTTTGTATTTGGATATCTCGCTGGCTATCAGCGATGGGGGCAGATCTGATTTGAAAGATTTGATGATGCGCTTTTTATCGTCTGTATCGATGATGACGAAATTGTTGTCGCGTCCCAAGCGGTTGATGTAGAATTTCAAAAACAAAAGCCCAAATTTGTGAAAGGTGCAAAGCAGCGGCGGGTAGATGGCATGATCTATCATCTGCAGGGCGCGCTGCTGCATCTCTTTTGCGGCTTTGTTGGTGAACGTAAGCGTCAAGATGGAGGCTGGATCGATACCTAGATCGATAAGGTAGGCAAGACGCGTGGTGATGGTCTTAGTCTTGCCGCTACCGGCTCCAGCCAAAATGAGAATAGGGCCATCGATGGTGGTGGCGGCCTCTTTTTGCGCTTCGTTGAGTTGATCCAGAATCTTTTGCATCTATCCTTCTTCTATTTGTAAATAAATTATATTATAGCAAAAAGCAGCTGGCTGCCTCTTTGGGAAATATCGCAAAAAGTTATATTTTGTAAAATCCATAAAATTTGGTTATAATTTTTGAAGAAAAATAATTTTTTGTAATCAGGGGTCGTAGATGATCAAAGATTTTACCAAATTAGAGACATTTTTAGTAGTTATTAAAGAAAAAAGCTTCTCTAAAGCCAGTGCGAAACTTGGCATCTCCCAGCCAGCCGTCACGCAGCAGATCAAATTTTTGGAAGATCAACTGGATGCCAAACTCATTGAGCGCAAGAAAAATGGCGTTCGCCTCACAAAAGAGGGTGAAGAGGTATACAAAATTGCACAAAAAATAGCCAAATGTATAGAGAGTGCCGAACAAGAATTATTAAAAGTGGTCAACAAAGAGATTACCTTCATCATTGGTTCCTCATTTACGATAGGCAACTACATCTTGCCCCAGATAATGAACGACATCAAAAAGGTGATAGAAAACGATATATTGATCAAAGTGGATGTGAGCGAGAATATCGTCAATTCCGTTTTGGACAAGAAATACGATTTGGGGCTTATCGAGTCCCCGATTTTCAAGGAGGGGCTGGTTTATCGCGAGTGGATGGAGGATGAGTTGGTGCTTTTTAGCAATACTAAACTTCCTCGCTACGTCAAAACGGAAGATCTCTACAGATTCAACTGGATATGCCGCGAAGAGGGAAGCCATACCAGAAAGCTTGTGGCGGAAACTTTCGAAAAACTGGGTGTGAGCTGCAAGAAATTCAATGTTATTAGCGAAGTGAGCTCCTCCACGGCAGTGGTCAACTCCATTTTGCGAAGTCCCGTGAACAAAGAACACCCCACAGTCTCCATTATTTCGCGCTACGCCATAGAGGACGAGCTTCAAAGCGGAAGACTTTTTGAAGCGAAAATCAAGGGTGAGAAAATAAAAAGAAAATTTTATATTTGTTATTTGAAAGAGCGCAAAAACGATCCATTTTTGATAAAGATCGTGGATATGCTGCTGCGCATCAAGAAGTGATCACTCCTCTTTTTTGAGGAATTTTCTGTTTTCTGGATTGGAAAGAAGTGCTTCCATGGAGTCTTTTGGCTTTGGCTTTTGCGCGATGGAAGCTGTGAGATTGACGAAAATAGGCGTCTCGTCTATGATGATTTGCAAAATAGACTCCACTGGCACGCTCACTATCGATCCAAAATTTTGTGGTCCAAAACCAGCCTCGAAGCTAAGAGTAGAGCCTTCGAGTTTGGCGCTTTCGTAAGTGTAGTTTGCCAATACAAATAACGTAAATTCAGGCAGTTGTTGCATGATTTCTTGTGGCAGCATCGGATCGAAATCTACTGAGGAGATATCTACGAGTACGCCGAACTCTTCGTTCTTTTCGAAAAGATATGTAATGATGTCGATAGCGTGGTTTTTCAGAATCGTGCCAAACTCTTCGTCTTGCAAAATATCATAGAGCATCGCTAGCCTTTATAGTGAATTCTTCTACAATCATAAAATCTATCATCGCATTCATTAAAGCCATTTTATCAAATTTTTTGAGATCTTTGGCGGCTATATCGGTGGGGATGAGTCTTTTTGCTTCGATGAGCCGTGCTCTCGTGGTGCCGGGAAGAAGTGGGTTTTTTGGGGTTATCCAGCTGTTTTTGTAATGAAAGGCGATGTTGGCGATGGAGGTGTCCGTAAGGAGGCCGTTTTTGACAATGATAATCTCGTCGCACTCGCCTTTTTGGGCAAAAAGTGCATCAATTTTGCTTCTATCGAGGTATTTGTAGCAATATTTGATATCGGAAGAGACGAGTTTGAAGCTTTGGATCCTTCTTGGTGTATAAGGAAAAAATGCCACTTCTTCTATCTCGTTGCTATAAATCACTTTGCAGCGATAAAGCCCCTTTTTGGTAGGGGTGATATAATTTTTGAGATCTATTTTTGGAGTGCCTGCAAAATGTGCTTCGATGGTGGCGTTAAGCCTGGCGTTGTGGTAGGGCAGATGGAAAACTTGCCCATCTTGTACGCGAATGGTTTCAAAGAAGCGCTTCATCGAAAAGCTCGGTTGAGAGGTATCGCTCAGCCGTATCGCAAAGGATCGTCACTATCGTAGCGTCTGGATAGCGCTTGGCTAGCTTTTTGGCCGCCGCCACATTGGCTCCGCTGCTAATACCTACCATCACGCCCTTGGTTTTGGCTAGATCCCTGCTTGTCTGCATCGCCTCTTCATCCTCAATTGTGACGATCTCGTTAAAAAGTGCGATATCCACTATTTTTGGCACAAATCCCGCCCCGATGCCTTGAATTTTGTGAGGAGATGGTGAGCCGCCACTTAGCACTGGGCTCTTCTTGGGCTCGACTGCTATGATTTTTGTTCCCTTTGCTTTAAGCACCTTGCCAACGCCGGTAATGGTACCACCCGTGCCGACTCCTGCGACGAAGATGTCCACTTTGGGCAAATCTTCTAAAATCTCTTTTGCCGTTGTCTTTGCATGCATGGCTGGATTTGCCAAATTTGCGAATTGATTAAGCATGAAAGCCCCTTTTTTTACCAATTCCTCTGCTTTATTGATGGCTCCTTGCATTCCTTCGCTGGCTGGCGTGAGGATGATGTGGGCTCCAAGGAATTGCATCAATTTTCTTCGCTCGATACTCATGGATTCAGGCATGACGATCGTTACCTTCAGCCCTAAAGCTGCTCCAATCATCGCAAGAGCGATGCCGGTATTGCCGCTGGTTGGCTCCACGATGGGGGTATCTTTGGTGATGGCGCCACTCTTGAGCGCTTCTTGGATCATGTTGAGTGCGATCCTATCTTTAACGCTGCCTCCTGGGTTTTTGAACTCACATTTTGCATAAATATTTGGCTCAAGCTGCAGTAGAGGCGTTTTGCCGATAAGCTCGGTTACATCTTTTGCGATCATCGAAGAATCTCCGTTTTGGCTATATTTGTGGCATGATAGACCACTTTCTTATAGATTGTAGCATAATATTTTATTATAAGGTTTTGTAAATTTGGTTCGTATGAAGGCAAGAACCATGCGTTGTTGCTAAGGGCGATGATGTAGGGGGTGGTTGTGTGGTAGATGATGGGGTGCGTGGCTTCGTAACAGATGGCATTGGTGAAACTAATGTTATCAATGGTATAGGTTTGCGGCATCTTTGCTTTGGCATAGTCGCTGGCTCCATCGAAAAAGATATCGTTTATCCAATCGGCTATCGGTTTTGGCAAAGGGATCTCCTCGCCAAAGGGAACTAGCACTACCTTTTTAAGGATTATATAGGCTCCATCGTGAAAGACGAAAGCGGCGTTGTAGACCCGATCTCGCTCCAGACTCAAAGCACCCGTGACGATAGTAATTTTATGGCTAAGTTCAAGCAGTCTCAACAGGATTTGGGGTTCGCGATTGAGAAAAAAGGCGAAGGCGCTCTCTGGTAGAACTACCATATCTTTTTTGTGCTCAATTGCTCTTTGTATTGCGGCAAAGTTTCGTTCCAAAAGCGTTTGGCGATAGCTGCTTTGCCACTTTTTATCTTGGGGTACGTGTGTGGTGACAAGCTCGATATTAAGAGGAGCTAAGGGTTTGTATGGCTTTGTCCAAAGGAGTGCAGCTATGAGTAGGAGTGCTTTTAATGTTTTGTGTGGGAGTAATAAGGCTCCAAGAAGCGCCAAGAAGTGTAGCTTATCCACCCCAAAGAGGGTAGTTGTGAGCATCGCTTCCGGGATGAGCCAATTGAAGCCAAAGGGGTGGATGTAGCTGATTGTAAAGAGAATTGCGGCTTGGACAAGAGGCTTGGGCAAAAAGCGTGAAAGCTGACCAAACAAGGCAAAAATTACTCCATAGATGGCGGCTATAATGAAAGGGATGAAAGGGACGAGAACATGCAAATCGTAGTAGCGAAAGCTAAGCCCTATCCACCAAAACCAGATGAGTGCCAAAAAAAAGCCGTTAAAAAAGAAGGAGTTGGCACGTATGAGCAAGTGGAGCCCAAAAAATACAAGGATTGTGTTCAAAAGGGCGTTGTGCAAACCGAAATAGTCGAAAAATATGGGAGTGCTCAAGAGCCATGCACCAAAAAAGGAGTTTGTTAGTAAATTGATGGTAAAATATCTCCTAAAATTTTTTATAAAAGGATAGTTGATGCAAGGACAAGGTGCAGGCATTTTGGGTTCACTCCTTCCACTTATTGTGATTTTTGCGGTGTTTTACTTTTTGATAATCAGACCGCAGCAGCAACAAGCAAAAAAGCATAAAGAGATGGTCAACAACCTCAAAAAGGGCGATAAAATTGTAACTACTGGTGGTATTATAGCTGAAGTTGTGCGCAACGAAGAGGAGTATATTAAAGCCAAAATAAACGATAACACAGAAGTGAAGATCGACAAAAATTACATTGCCAAAAAACTTGAAAGCTAATAGCGATGAGATGGATGAACTATAGATTTATCATATTCCTCATAGCATTGGTCGGTGGTATCGCGCTGAGCGTTCCCTCCTTTTTCAATATAAAAGACGCGCCAAAAATTACCTTGGGGCTTGATCTGCAAGGAGGGCTTCACATGCTTTTGGGCGTGGATACCCAAAAAGCGATAGCCTCCAAAGTTAAATCTCTTGCTTCTGCACTCAAGTACTATGCTGATGATAATGACATTTTGATTGACGAATTGCGCGTGCAAGATGATGGCTTTAGTTTCAAAGTATTAGACGAGGACGATGCGCCAAAGATCGAGGAGTATCTGCAAAAGCAAAAAGGACTTGTGGTTAAAAGAGATGGGCTGAGCTTCATAGTTACACTCACTCCACAAGAGAAAGAGGCTATCAAGAGTTACGCTATCAAGCAAGCGGTGGATACCATTAGAAACAGGCTCGATCAATTTGGCTTGGCAGAGCCAACAGTGGCGAAACAGGGTAAAGATAAGATCTTGGTAGAAATTCCCGGCATCAAAACGCCCGAGCAAGAGCAGCGAGTGAGAAAACTCATCGCAAAAGCGGCGCACTTGCAGCTCATGGCAGTGGATGAAGAGAGGCAGGCCAGAGTCAACGATATGAGCCAGGAGGAGGCGGCTGAGTATGGCGACGTGATCCTCAAAGATCGTCATGGGCGAAAGTTCTTGCTCAAAGAGATCCCGATTCTTGATGGAAGCATGATCACCGATGCGAGAGTGGCTTTCGATCAAAACAACCAGCCGGTCATTAACTTTACGCTCAATTCGCAAGGAGCACAAATTTTTGGCGATTTTACAGCCAAAAATGTAGGCAAAAGGCTAGCCGTAGTACTTGATAACGTCATCTACTCGGCCCCCGTGATTCGTGAGAGAATAGGTGGCGGTAGTGGGCAGATTAGTGGAGGCTTCACTGTAGAGGAAGCCCACGATGTGGCGATCGCGTTGCGCAGTGGTGCGCTTTTGGCTCCGGTTTTTATGGAAGAGAAAAGAAGTGTTGGGCCAAGCCTCGGAGCCGATAGCATTAAAGCTAGCATGATAGCGCTTATTAGTGGTTTTGTATTGGTAGTGCTCTTTATGATTGTCTACTATGGCGTGGCGGGTGTGATTGCGGATATTGCACTTATTGCCAACCTATTTCTTATCATCGGCATTATGGCTCTTTTTGGCGCCACGTTGACGCTGCCGGGAATGGCCGGAATTGTGCTCACTGTGGGTATGGCAGTGGATGCCAACGTCATTATCAACGAGCGAATTCGCGAGCTTTTGCGACAAGGTGTTTCAATTAAAAAAGCGATCGAGCAAGGCTATAAAAACGCGATGAGCGCCATTATGGACGCCAATATCACCACGCTTATTGCCGCGGTAGTGCTCTATGCCTATGGTACGGGGCCAATTAAAGGTTTTGCAATAACTATTAGTATTGGTATTTTAGCTTCAATGCTTACTGCAATTGTAGGAACGCATGGCATGTATGAGGCGCTCTTGCCAAAAATTGAGCGCAGCAAAAACCTTAAACTCTGGTTTGGAATAAAGGTATAAGATGGAGTTTTTCAAAACCGACAACATTTATGATTTTATGGGCAAAGCCAAGATATTCATGGCGATTTCCGCCCTTTTGGTAGTGGCTTCATGGGCGCTTTTGGCTGTGAAGGGCTTAAATTTTGGGATCGACTTTGCAGGTGGAACCATTGTACAGGTGCGCTACGATAAGCCTGTTGCGATTCAAGATATTAGAAAAGCCCTCAAAAAAAGTGAAATTTTCAAAGATGCGGCTGTTACATACTTTGGTAGCGACAAAGAGATCATCATCCGCCTCAAGACTTCTAGCAAAAACTTGCAAAAAGATGTAGGTGACTTAGCCAGAAATGCGCTACAGGGCACTGGCAATTTTGAGGTTCGCCGCGTGGATATGGTGGGTCCGAAGGTTGGTGGGGAGTTGAGAGAAAAGGGGCTTATGGCCACAGTTATCGCTATTTTGGCGATTTTGATCTATGTATCCATACGCTTCGAGTGGCGTTTCGCTCTAGCTTCCGTGCTAGCTTTGGTGCATGACGTAAGTATTGCGATGGGGGCAATTTCACTCTTTAGTGTGCCCGTCAATCTCGACATCTTAGCGGCAATCCTCACGCTTCTTGGCTACTCTCTCAACGATACTATCATCGTATTTGACAGGATTCGAGAGGGTATAGTAGAGTCTGTGAAACTCCAAGATCTCAATAGCGTCATCAATGAAGCAATCTCCAAGACGCTGTCAAGAACGGTGCTCACCTCGCTTACTACATTCTTCGTGGTGCTTACGCTCTATCTTTTTGGCGGTGAGATAATTAGGGGGTTCAGTTTTACGCTGTTGGTGGGGATCATCGTAGGTACGTACAGCTCTATCTTTATCGCTTCTCCACTATTGTCTCTTCTTGGATTCAATCTGCAAGAGTATCGTAAGAAATTGGCTGAGAAGAAAAAAAGAGAGCAGGAAAAAGAGCGAATGCGAGCAATGTATGAACAAGGAATGGTGTGATGAGCGAATACAATCCGCAAGCGATTGAAGCCAAATGGCAAAAGATATGGGATGAGAGTGCGGCTTTTGAGCCAAAGAAAAGCAAGGAACTTCCCAAAAAATATATTCTCTCCATGTTTCCCTATCCAAGTGGGCGAATCCACATGGGGCACGTGCGCAACTATACCATAGGCGATGCGATAGCAAGGTATTATAGAAAAGTTGGTAAAAATGTGCTGCATCCAATAGGGTGGGACGCCTTTGGGATGCCAGCAGAAAACGCAGCTATCAAGCATAAAGTGCATCCAAAGAAGTGGACGTACGAGAATATAGACTATATGCGAAAAGAGTTGCAAAGCTTGGGGTTGAGTTTTTCCAAAAAAAGGGAGTTTGCCACCTGCGATCCGCTCTATTCTAAGTGGGAGCAGAGCTTCATCATCGATATGTGGAACAAAGGGCTGCTCTATCGCAAGAAAGCGGCTGTCAACTGGTGTCCGCACGACAAGACGGTGCTAGCCAACGAGCAGGTGATTGAGGGCAGATGCTGGCGTTGCGATACGGAGGTGGTGCAAAAGGAGATTGAACAGTATTTCTTGAAAATTACTGAGTATGCCCAGGAGCTTTTGGATGATCTGCAAAAGCTCGAGGGCAAATGGCCTAGCCAAGTCATCGCGATGCAGAAAAACTGGATAGGAAGAAGCGAAGGGCTAAGTTTTAGATTCAAATTTGATGAAGAGAGTCGCCAAAAGATAGGAATTGAAGGCTTTGAAGTCTTTACCACGAGACCGGATACCATTTATGGTGTTAGCTACGCAGCGCTTGCTCCAGAACATCCCGTAGTAGAGCGGCTTTTGCAAAACAATCTTTTGGATAAAGATCGAGCCAAAAAAATCGAAACGATGCGCAACCAAAGCGCAAGGGCTCGCCAACAGGCAGAAAAAGAGGGTGTGCCACTCGATCTATTTGTAGTGCATCCATTGACGAAAGAGAAAGTTCCCGTCTGGGTGGCCAACTTCGTGCTTGTGGAGTATGGTAGCGGGGCCGTCATGGCCGTGCCTGCACACGATGAGAGGGATTTCGAGTTCGCGAAGCTCTACAATCTGCCAATCAAGCATGTGATCCGTCCAAAAGATGGTGAGCTTGATACTTCCAAAGCTTACGCAGAAGAGGGAGTTTTGTTTGATAGCGGCGAATTTAGCGATTTAAACAGCAGCGAAGCCAAAAAAGCGATTATCAAATATTTTGAAGAGCAAAATCTTGGCAAAAGAACAATCAACTACCGCCTCAAAGATTGGCTAGTCTCTCGCCAGCGTTATTGGGGTACGCCGATTCCTCTCGTACATTGTCCAAAATGTGGCATAGTGCCACAAAAGAAGGAAAATTTGCCCGTTACTTTGCCAGAGGACGTGGAGATTACGGGCGAGGGCAATCCGCTAGAACTCCATCCAACATGGAAGAAGACCACCTGTCCAAAGTGTGGCGGTGAAGCTACGAAAGAGACCGATACCCTCGATACATTCGTGGAGTCTAGCTGGTATTTCTTGCGCTACTGCTCCGATCCGATGGTCTGGGAGGATATGCCTTTTAGCAAAGAGGATGCCAAATATTGGATGCCGGTAGATCAATATATCGGCGGGATTGAGCATGCGATACTGCATCTTTTATATGCGAGGTTTTTTACTAAAGTGCTCAGAGATCTTGGCTATGTAGATATTGACGAGCCATTTGAGAGGCTTCTGACCCAAGGGATGGTGCTCAAAGATGGCGCAAAAATGAGCAAATCCAAAGGCAATACCGTCGATCCCGATGAAATTATCGCCAAATATGGAGCCGATACGGCAAGGCTCTTTATTCTTTTTGCGGCGCCTCCAGCCAAAGAGCTTGAGTGGAGCGATGCGGGCGTAGAGGGAGCTTATAGGTTTATTAAGCGCTTTTTTGAACGAAGCAAAAATATCTATGCCACTGCGACAAAGCCAGTAATCGAACACGACAGCCTCACGAAAGAGGAGAAACTTGCCCGCATGAAGCTCTATGAAGCGGTGCAAAAATCCAAAGAGGTCTATGAGAAGAGCTTTGCATTCAACACTTTGATTGCTAGCTGTATGGAAGCCCTTAATGCCCTTAGCCAGCAAAACAACAAAGATATCTGGACTGAGGGGTATTGGATACTTACCAACCTCTTGGAGCCAATTATTCCACATGCGGCAAGCGAGATTGCCGAGCACTATTTTCAAAGAGCAAACTTTGCTGAATTAGAAGTTGATGCAAAAGCATTGCAGAGCGATAGTATCACATTGGCTGTTACTATCAACGGCAAAAGGCGTACGGAGATTGAAGTTGGACAAGACGCGAGCAAAGAGGAGATCTTGGCGATTGCCAAAGAAGCGGCGCAGAAATGGATTGAGGGCAAAGAGATCGTCAAAGAGATCGTAGTTCCTGGTAGACTTGTCAATATCGTTGTGAAGGGATAGCGTGAGAAGAATTTTTTTAGCCGCGATTTTACTGCTTTTTGCAGGCTGCGGCTACAAGAGTGCAAAGGCATACGTGGATGAAGTGGTGGGTGAGAGGCTCTACGTGCAAACTTCGCTGCTGCTTCGCGATCCCCAAAACGCCGTACTTATCAAAGATGCTATCAACAAAGCTTTGCAAGAGCGTTTCGGCAAGAGGCTTGTTTCGTATAAAAGCGCGGATACCAAGATTTTCGTGGATGTGAAGAGGGTTGATTTTTTGCCATTGGAATACGATCGCTATGGATATGTGATCTATTATAGAACGAAAGTCGCTTTGGCTTTTAACGTCGTTAGAGGCAAACATACGCAGCATCTGGTTACAAAGGGCTTTTATGATTTTCCAATCGAACCAAACACGGTCATTACCGATACTTTGCGTTTCATCGCCATCAAAGAGGCAGCCAACAAGGCAATCGACGCGTTTATCGCCAAACTCTCATTTTTAGGAGCAGATTGAAACTACAAGAGTTTTTGTCGTCTAAACCACTGTTTTACAAAAAATTTGATCCTACCCGCATGCCAAAGGCGTATGAACTGATAAAGCCGTATCTCAAAACCCCCGCTCTCATCCATATCGTTGGCACCAATGGCAAAGGTACGACTGGGAGATTCTTAGCCAGCATACTCAAAGAAGCCGGTTTTAAGGTTGGGCACTACACGTCGCCGCATATTCTTGAATTTCGTGAGAGAATCTGGATAGATGGAGAAGATGCAAGCCCTCAGCAGCTAGAAGCTGCGCACGAGAGACTGCAAAAGTTGCTGCCCCGTGAAGTTTTGCGCTCACTTAGTTATTTCGAATATACCACTTTTTTGGCGATACTAGCATTTGAGGGGCTTGATTTTGCCGTGATGGAAGCTGGGCTTGGAGGCGAATACGATGCAACGAGCGTCTTTGAAAACATATTAACGCTTGTGACGCCAATCGATTTTGATCACAAAGAGTTTTTGGGTGAGAGCATTGAAGCGATTGCCACCACGAAGCTCAAAGCCGTGCAAAAAGAGGCTCTTTTGGCTCCTCAAAAGCACCCTGAGGTTGAAAAAGTGGCCAAAAAGTTAGGTATCGCTTATGAGATTGTAAACGTGCCAAAAGGATATGAGGAGTTGGTGGCAAGCGAGGGTCTGGCACCATTTTTCGCTGTCAACCTGGCTTTGGCGGAGGCTGGAGCAAAAAGGCTTGGCGTTAGGGAGGACGTACGAAAGGCGTTGCACTATCGCCTAAGAGGAAGAGCCCAAAGAGTTGGCAACGTGATACTCGATGTGGGGCACAATCCCTTGGCTGCAAGGGCACTGAGTAGAATAATTGACAAAGAGACGATTTTAGTCTATAACACCTACGAAGATAAAGATTATAGAGCTATTTTAGAGATTTTCAAGCCAAAAATCAAAGAGGTGCAGATTTTGCCGGTAAAAAACGATCGCATAGTAGCACGAGAGCTTTTGGAGAAGACTTTAACAGATCTTCAAATACCTTACAGGGAGTTTAGCGCCATAAAAAAGGATCACAACTATCTTGTCTTTGGATCATTTAGTGTGGTAGAGGAGTTTTTGAAGCGATGTGGGCAAAATTTTATGAATATCTAAAAGAACACCGACCACAAATCTTAGCGGTTGCCGATGAGAGGGAGGCCAAAAGGGCAAGCGACGTAGCGAAAGTGCTTGGCATCAAGCACTATACATTGCCGGATTTACGAGCGGAGTATGGCGACGATCTTCGCGTTTTCAAAGAGGAGCTCGATGAGCTTTTCGTCAAGCTCAACGATTTTTACCATGACGAGGCAATGCTCATAGTGCCGCAAGCTACTTTGCAAATCCCAATGCCAACCAAGCACTACTTCAAAAGAAAAACCATAGAATTTGGTGATACGCTAGGAAGCGATTTTAAAGAGCTGCTTTTTCATTGGGGATACGACTTCGTAGATATCGTGGAAGCCAAAGGGGAAGCGAGCATCAGAGGCGACATTATCGACATATTCGCTCCAAATTTGGACAAACCAATCAGAATTTCGCTCTTTGATGAGGAAGTGGAGTCCATTCGCTATTTCGATCCTCTCACACAGCGCAGCCAAAAGGATGAACTAGAAGAGGTTACGATCTACAACGCCTTTTTGCTAAGAGAGCTTGAAGAGAAAGCCTTGCAGGAGGATTTTGACGTTTTTGAAAAGGATCTCTATAGTGTAGGCTTTTGGGTAAGCGATCGCACTTTGCTAAGCGAAGGCAAGGAGGTGGTGCAGGGCGCAGAGCTTTCCGAGCCAAAAGTGTATAGAGATATCGAGCCAATCAATATAGACGCGCTCATTGCCAACAAGCAAAAGCGTATCAAAGTTTTGGCAAAAAGCCGGGAAGTGGCCAGAAGAAGCTCCATTGGAGCGATTGAGAAAGTGGAGTTTGTCTATAGCGACGCCTATATCAATATCGAGGGACCAGAAGAGATCATCATCTCCCTCAACAAGCCAAAGCCAAAGCGAGCCAAGAAAGCTACAATTTTGCTGGATGCTTTGCGAGTGGGCGAGTATGTGGTGCATGAGCAGCATGGTATCGGGATTTTCAAAGGGCTTAAGCAGATTGAGATACTGGGAGCCAAAAGGGATTTTGTAGAGATCGCCTATGCGGGCGAAGATAAGCTCTTGGTGCCGGTGGAAAATCTGGAGGTTCTTAGCCGCTACATCGCAGATAGCGGCAGCGTGGCGGTAGTGGACAGGCTTGGCACTAGCTCCTTTAGTAGGCTTAAGAAAAAAGTCAAAGAGAAACTTTTCGAGATTGCGGCAGATATCGTGAAAATCTCGGCCAAAAGGGCTTTGAGCCAAGGCAAAAAGATTATAGTCCCGCCAGATTTGAAAATTTTTCAGCAAAAAGCGGGCTTTACTTATACTCCCGATCAGCAAGCAGCCATAGATGCAATTTTAACTAAGATGCAAAGCGGCCAGATAATGGATATGTTGCTTAGCGGGGATGTGGGATTTGGCAAAACGGAAGTTGCGATGAATGCCATCTATGCGGTTGTGAGAAATGGCTACCAGGCAGCTTTCGTGGTGCCAACGACCCTACTAGCCAACCAGCACTACGAGACGCTGCGGCACAGACTCACTGAGTTTGGCATAAAGATAACCAAAATCGATCGTTTCGTCAGTGCAAAAGAGAAAAAGGAGCGCCTCAGAGCATTGGCTGAGGGCGAGATAGACGTAGTGGTAGGTACGCATGCGCTTTTTGGCAGTAGTTTTAAAAATTTGGGACTAGTCGTTATCGATGAGGAGCATAAATTTGGCGTGAAGCAAAAAGAGAAACTTAAAGCCTTTAGTACCGACGTGCATTTGCTGAGCATGAGCGCGACGCCGATTCCTAGAAGCCTCAATATGGCACTAAGCCAAATCAAAGATTTGGTGGAAATCCGCACGCCGCCAGTGGACAAGAAGCCAGTAAGAACCTATGTGAAAAGTTATGACGAAAAGCTCATCAAAGAGGCGATTATGAGGGAGCTTCGCCGAGGCGGGCAGATCTTTTACATCTACAACTCCATCGCCCAAATTGAGGAGAAAAAGGAGCAGCTGCAAAAACTGCTGCCCAACGTCAATATTTTGGTGCTGCATTCAAAAGTGGCAAGCAGCATGATGGAAAAGGAGCTTTTGCGCTTTGCAAAGGGAGAGTATCAGATCCTGTTGTCCACCTCCATCGTAGAGAGCGGGCTGCATATGCCAAATGTGAATACGATGATAGTAGAGGGGGCCGATAGATTTGGCATAGCAGATCTGCATCAATTAAGAGGTAGAGTTGGTAGGGGTAAAAAAGAGGGATACTGCTACTTTATCGTCGAAGACAAAGAAAACCTCACAGAAGAAGCCACGAAACGCCTCATCGCTCTTGAGTCCAACTCCTATCTTGGCAGCGGGGCGGCGCTGGCGTATTACGATCTGGAGATTCGAGGGGGCGGCAATATCATAGGCGCGCAGCAAAGCGGGCATATCAAAAATATCGGCTATACGCTCTATCTCAAGATGCTCGAAGAGGCGATCACGAAGCTTACAAAAGGTGAAATAGAAGAAGAAAAAGAAGTGGAGCTAAAACTTAGTGTCAACGCCTATATCTCCGATGAGCTTGTGAGTAGCGAAAAACTCAAGCTAGAGCTCTATAGGCGTTTAGCGAATGTTGAAGATATAGATGAAATTAGTGAAATTGCAACTGAGATAGAGGATCGCTTCGGTAAGCTCGATAGCGTGACCAAGAACTTCTTGGATTTGGTGGAGATCAAGCTAAGAGCTAAAGAAGCAGGGATTAAAAGAATTAGCAACTACAAACAAAACATCACCATCGAGTATGAGGATAAAAAAGAGCTTATTAAAGCGCCAAGCAAAGATGACGAGGATATTTTGCTCGCGGTGCTGAGGTATTTGAAAGGACTACGATGAAACTTGGCTTCATAGGAGATATTGTAGGAAAACCCGGTAGGAAGATGGTAAAACGCTATCTTCCCATAATCAAAAGGGAGTTAGGGCTTGATTTTGTTGTGGCAAACTATGAGAATGCAAGCCATGGCTTTGGGCTTACTCCCAAAAACGCCAAAGAGCTTTTCAATGCAGGGATTGATCTCATGACAGGGGGGAATCATACTTGGGACAAAAAGGAGATTATTCCTCTTTTGGACGAGTTGCCGCTGCTTCGCCCCATCAACTACCCAGAAGGGGTACCCGGCAAGGGGTATGCCATTATAGAGGAGCACAATTTGGCTATCGTGAACATCATGGGCTATTTCACGATGCCGATGGTGGAGAACCCTTTTATAGCAGCCAATAAGATTGTGGATGTTTTGCGAAACGAGGGGATAGAGAATGTTTTTATCGATTTTCATGCGGAGGCTACCAGCGAGAAGCGGGCGATGTTTTTGATGCTAAAAGATCGCATCAGTGCGCTAGCCGGGACGCACACGCATGTGGGAAGCGATGACTTGTGCATAGACGAGGGTGCTGGATATGTGACGGACGTGGGATTGACGGGATGCAGGGACAACGTGATTGGCATGAAAGCAGACGTGCCGATAAAGAGGTTTCTCACAGGACTACCAGGGCATTTCGACGTGCCAGATAAGTGCAAGAGCATCTTGCAGATGGTTGTATTTGAGTTTGAGAGCGGCAAGTGCGTGGATGCCATGAAGATCAAAGCGTACGACAATGAGGGGTGGCAGATAGTGCAAAAGGCAAGGATTGAGGAATGATAGGCTTCGAGCTGTTAAAGAGCCTTAAATCCTTGGGCTACATCAGGGAGGAGAGAGATCCCTATTGGTGGCCCCATAGCGGAAGCTTTGAGGTAGTAGTGGGTGCGGTGCTAACACAAAATACCAAGTGGGAAAATGTGGAGAAATCTCTTGCGAATCTTAAGAGTTTTTTAGGAGAGATTGAGCTAGAAAAGATTGCCAATATGGATGGCAAGGTATTGAGCCAGCTCATTAAGCCATCAGGCTTTTACAATACCAAAGCGCACCGCATCATTAAGCTCTCTCAAGCTATGGTAAGAGATTACGGCAGTTTTGAAGCTTTTAAAGCCAAGCCCTCTAGAAGCTGGTTGCTATCGCAAAAAGGCATCGGTTTTGAGACGGCGGATAGTATCCTCAATTATGCTTGCTACAAAGATTTCTTGGTAGTGGATGCATATACGGCGAAGCTTTTGCGCTTTTTGGGTTATGAGGTGGAAAGCTATGAAGAGATGCAGGATCTGCTCGCTACTTCTTTGATGGAAAACATCGATAA
>WGBC01000007.1 GCA_015494535.1 Nitratiruptor sp.
TATCTGGGATTGTCTGGTGGCACGCCATACAGACTCCGCGCCTATCAAGATGGTTTATCTCTTTGGCATTGAGGGCACGCGACAAGCTCCAGTGATGCCCGACAGTGACTAATTGGGTGTAATTTTCATCAATAATGCGGCTCCAATCAAATGTAAGCCCCTTAATACCTGGCTTTTGAATCGTGATCTTTTTGGGTATCACTTTGCCATCCGCCGTCATAAGATCGACTATGAGGCTCTCGCCAGGACTTGCAAAGAGCTTGCCTCCACCTATGCCAAATCCCATAGATTTAGGATTGTTGTGGCAGCTCTCACAGCTTCTAGCCTCTTTTTGGACGGTGTGTGAGTGCACGGGAGCCATATCGATAGCCAAAACATCTTTGCCATTATCTTTGGTGTGATAAATCTTGTTTTGCACGATCGCTTTGCCATCTTTGCCAATGACTGTAACAGTGGTCTGGCATCCTGGAATTGCTGGGGCTATGCGCCCCTCCCCATTCATCACCAAAATAGGATCTTCCCAGCGCAGATAGCTTCTAGTCTCTGTCACTTTTCCATCAATCAAAAAATCTTTGAGCGTGCCTCTTTTGGCTGCGTCCGTGCCATGCGAATCGTGGGCATGGGCAACCGCTAGCCAATCCACTCCCTTTTTACCCCCGCTATAATCCACCTTCACATGACACCCATAGCACTGCGGCGCCCAGGTGTCGTGGCAGGCGTAGCACTCCATATTTTGCATATGCTTTGCAATCTGCACCATTGCTACTTTTGCCTCTTGGCTGAGTCTGCCTTCTTTAGCCAGTTTTTTTAGAGGCCGTAGCACCAGATCCTTTCCACTTGCCAAGTGCACCACCACCTCGTCGCCTCTTTTGACCACGTTTGGCAAAGGATTGCCTCTGGCGCTAAGCAGATAGCCATCTTCAGGATCGTAGTAGGTGCCCTTTTTGAGATACTCTGCTAGTATCTTGGTGATGCCGCGAGGCTTAGCGCTAAGCTCTCTTCCAAATTCATCTCCATAACCCAAAGGCAGCTCCCAAGGATACTTTTTAGGCGTGCCGTGGCAGTCTTGGCACTCAATCTCTACCGGCGCCAAAGTGCTTCCTGCAATCATTCCATCGCCATGCATATCGAGGCTCGTATGGCAATCTTGGCAGAGCATCCCCTTTTTGTAGTGCACATCTTCGCTCATATGAAGATAATGCTTGGTATGCAGCTTTGGCTGAGGATTGCCTCTCTCATCAAATGTTGGGTTGTAGGCGGTCTCCATAAGCCCCTGGTAGCTTACCCCTATACGCTTGCCTCTGTTGTGGCATGTGGTGCAGGTCTCTACGGGAATGCCGCTATAGCTAAGATCGTGTACCTTGACTTTGGCTTCTCTCGTGCCTTGGATGGTATGCACTAGCATGTGTCCCGGCTTATTTTTGGGTATCGTGGGATCGTTTCCCTCATAGTAGCCATTATTGGAGTAGGGAATATGGCAGCTGCTACACCCCATCCCTCTATAATCACCCCTTCGGCTGCGCCCTTTGCTAGCCGTATGGCACCTCAGGCACTCTTGGCGAAGATAGGTGATGGCCGCAAGCTTCGGATCTCTTGCCACCTCTTCAGCCGTAGGAGCGGGAGGCAGCTCGATAGTCTTTTTTACAAACACTTGAGGCTCTTTTTTGCTTATGTTTTGCATATACTTTTGGTAGGTTTTGGTGCCAAGGCGTTTGTGAAGATTCGTAAGTTTGTAGTTGGCAAATGTATGCTCTCTTATATTCCAGCCAAAGCCCCAGAGCGCTCCTTGGATTTTGCCCTGCTCCGTGTTCATAAGGCTATTCATCTGTGTACTTACCTGCTCGGCGTGGCACATGCCACATGTATTTTGGTTGATCCAAGCGCTTCCCGGATCGGGATAGAACTCTTTTGGTCCTTTGTGGTTCAAAAAGTAGGCAATCGTGCCTTTATGGGCTTCCTCTTTGGTTTTAGCCTTAGGATTACCTCCATGGCAGACTATGCAGCTATTGTCTGCAAAGCCAGCTTTGGCAGCCACTTTGGCAATAGCCTTTGCCATGCCGCTATGGGGATCGCGAATATCTTCTATGCCTTTGTGGCACTCGAGGCAGTTGTTGGCAAAAAGAGCTGTAACTAGCAGACACCATAAAAGATAGCGCATAAGTTTTCCTTATTTTTTCTCAATTATTATATAGAGTTGCTTAATTTTTGCTATATAATTACGGTATGAGTGGAATTGATCTCTTTGAAAAAAACTACCAATACTACGATACATGGTTTGAAGAACACGAAACGATCTACGACTGCGAGATAGAAGCTATCAAGAGAATTCTTCCCCCATTTCGCAAAGGCATCGAGATAGGTGTGGGCACAGGCAGGTTTGCCATGCCTCTTGGTATCAAAATTGGCGTGGAGCCATCCAAGAATATGGCTGAGATCGCCAGGCAAAGGGGTATCGAAGTGATTGAGGGCGTAGCGGAGAGCTTGCCTCTGCCTGATAAAAGTTTTGATCTCATTTTGATGGTGACGACTATATGTTTTGTGGATGATATAAATAAGACGCTGCAAGAGTGTAGGAGAGTCTTGCAAGATGGTGGCTATCTGGTGATAGGTTTCGTGGATAGGAACTCTGCTCTTGGTAGACTTTACGAAGCCAACAAAGATAAAAGCCGCTTTTACAAAGAGGCCACTTTTTACGGCAAAAAGGAAGTTTTTGCACTGCTCAAGCGCTATTGCTTCGTGCTTGAACGCTGCAGCGAAGCGCTCTTTGGCAATACATTGCAAGATTTGAAGTGCAAAATCTATGATGGATGCAAAAAAGGTGGAGCCTTTTTGACGCTTGTGGCAAGGAAAAGGGATGCAGCTAACGCAAGAGATGAGTAAGGTAGAAGTCAAGGGCTTTGAAGCAAAGTTCTACGATCGTTTGATGGACATCATCACGCTTGGCTACTATCCATTTTTCATCAGAAAAGTTATCAAAGATTTGCATTTGCAAAGGGGACAGAGGATTTTAGACTTTGGTGCTGGCACGGGCAGGAATACTTGCTTGATGCTGCCTGACGTTGGCAAGAGCGGCGAAATAGTGGCCTTGGAGATTGGCAAAGAGATGCAAGAGCAGTTTAGGCGCCGCTGCAGCCCTTATCCGCAAGCCAAGCTGCTTGATAAAAGAATCGATGAGAATCTGCCATTTAACGAGGAATTTGATTTGGTTTTCATCTCATTCGTACTACATGGCTTCATCCAGCCAAAAAGAGACGTCATCATCCAAAACGCCTACAAAGCTTTAAAAAGTGGAGGCAGGTTTGCCATACTTGATTATAATAACTTTGATCTAGCCAAAGCCAGCCCCATCGTAAAATTTGCCATCACCAAAGTAGAGTGTCCGCTAGCCGCCGATTTCATCAAACGAGACACCAAAGAGATGCTAAGAGGCTTTGGATTTGGTAATTTTGAAGAGTATCACTACTTTAACGGATATGTGAGGCTTTTGATTGGCAGCAAATGAACTATTTACAAATTCTCAAGCGCTTTGATAACTTCGATACCAACTTGGCTAGAGCCATCAAAAAAGCGCTATTCTTTTCATCTCTTTGGGTGAGTGAGAGAGATTTTCTCAAACATCTCAAAAAGCGCCTCAAACACAAAGAAATTGCCAATCAAAAAGAGTATCTTCAAAAGACTCTCCAAACTCTTTGCAGCCCCATTGCCATCTACTATCTCTACCATCCTCTTTTCAAAGATAAAGTCATTTTCTCCGCTTCCAATTGGGTAGTGATACTCTTGCAAAACGGCAAGATTATTACCTCTTTTCCTCTCTACGAATCTCTAAACAGCCTGCTTAATGATCCTAAAAATAGGGCATATGCGCAGTTTCTCATCCCCCTTGCACAACATGCGCGAAAAAAAGTTATAATTTGTAAAAAACTTCAAAGGAAAAGGATGCAGTTAGCTACTCCCCTCAAGCACAACGCTATAAAATTTTTACTGCTTGGCAGCGGCGAACTTGGCAAGGAAGTGGCCATCGAAGCGCAGCGCCTAGGAATAGAAGTAATCGCGGTAGATCGCTACCCCAACGCCCCAGCCCACCAAGTGGCGCACAAAAGCTATGTGATCGACATGAAAGACAAAGAGCAGGTTTTGGAGGTAATTTTGCGCGAAAAGCCAAGCTTCATCCTGCCGGAAATCGAAGCAATCAATATCGACGCACTCTTTGAGGCTGAACGACAAGGCTTTACTGTCATTCCAAACGCCGAAGCGGTCAACAAAACCATGAATCGCAAAAATATCCGCAAATTTGCAGCCGAAGAGCTGGGACTTAAAACTAGTAAATACCGCTTTGTAGTAAGTTTTGAAGAGTTGCAAGAAGCAGCCAGAGAGCTTGGCTTTCCCTGCGTCATTAAGCCCGTTATGAGCTCTTCTGGGCACGGGCAAAGCATCGCAAGAAGCGCAGCGGATCTGCAAAAGTCCTGGGAGATAGCCAAAGAGGCTAGAGGTGATGCAAGCGAACTCATCGTAGAGGAGTTTATCGATTTCGATTATGAGATTACGCTGCTCACCGCTAGAACCGAGAATGAAACTATCTTTTGCGAGCCAATTGGGCATATCCAAAAAGATGGGGACTACATCTTTAGCTGGCAGCCGATGGATATGCAAGAAAACGTCAAGCAAAAGGCGCAGCAGATCGCCAAAACCATCACCGATGGGCTTGGCGGCAGAGGTATTTTTGGCGTGGAGCTTTTTATCAAAGGCGATGAGGTCTACTTTAGCGAAGTCTCGCCTAGGCCTCACGATACGGGGATGGTGACGCTCATTACCCAAAGCCAGAGCGAATTTGCTCTGCATGTGCGAGCCGTGCTGGGACTGCCTCTTGGGTTTAGCTTTTTCTCTCCAGGTGCTAGTGCCGCGTTTAAGACGGACAAAGAGGGCTTTGCCCCAACTTTTGAGATAGATCCCAAAATCTTTGGCAACGATTCATTCCTTCGCCTTTTTGGCAAGCCAGAAAGCCACAAGGGCAGACGCATGGGCGTGGTATTGACGCTAGGAAAAAGCAGCCAAGAGGCTTTGGAGAGAGCCAAGCAACTCATTCAAGGAATCAAAGAAATATGAAAATAGCACAAAAACTCATCACCCTCAAAGCACGCCCAAGGGGATTTTTCCTCATAACAGATGAGATCGTATCGCACTTGCCAGAGATCAAGGAGTTTCATGCCGGTTTGGCGCATCTTTTTTTGATGCACACAAGTGCTAGCCTCACCATCAACGAAAACGCAGATCCAAGCGTAAGGCACGATTTTTTGGAGTATACCAATAGATTGGTGCCAGAGAATGAGCCATACTTCACGCACACATTGGAGGGCAGTGAAGATATGCCAGCCCACATCAAAAGCAGCCTCTATGGCAACGCCCTCACTATCCCGATAAACTCGGGGCGCTTCGTGCTTGGCACCTGGCAGGGGATATATCTGTGCGAGCATAGAGACTTTGCAGGCAATCGCAAAATCTACATCACGCTGATGGGGGAATAGATGAAGATCGTGGTTTTGGATGCGAAGACTTTGGGCAAAAGCGACTTAAGCGCGCTTGAGAGGTTTGGCGAGGTGGCAATCTACCCCACCACGAAGCCAGAGGAGACGTTGGATCGCATACAAGAAGCGGATATCGTCGTCACCAATAAGGTAGTCATCGATGAGCCGCTCATGCAAAAAGCCAAAAATCTCAAACTCATCTGCGTAGCGGCAACCGGCATGAACAATATCGATCTCGAAGCCGCCAAAAGGCTTGGCATCGCGGTCAAAAACGTAGCTGGCTACTCTACTACGAGCGTGGTACAGCACACATTTGCTATGGCGTTCTATCTCATTGAGCAGCTGCGCTACTACGATGAATTCGTCAAAAGCGGCAAATGGAGCGATTCTGGGCTTTTTACCTGTATTGATCGAGAATTTTTTGAAATAGCTGGCAAGAGATGGGGGATTATCGGGCTTGGCACAATTGGCAAAGAGGTGGCAAAGGTAGCGAGAGCCTTTGGCTGCGAGGTGGTCTATTACTCTACCAGCGGGCAAAACACAAATTGCGACTACATGAGAGTCACGCTCGATGAGCTTTTGCAAACTTCGCAGATCATCTCCATCCACGCGCCTCTCAATGACAAGACTAAAAACCTTATCTCCAAAGAGGAGTTAGATCTTTTGCAGCCTAGATGTGTTTTGCTCAATCTCGGGCGCGGCGGCATCATAGATGAGGAAGCTTTGGCAAAAGCGATTGACGAAAAAGAGATCTTTGTAGGCCTGGATGTAACGGCAAAAGAGCCTTTGCCAAAAGAGTCCCCAATTTTGCAAGTTAAAAACAAAGATCGCCTCCTCATCACGCCTCACATCGCCTGGACGAGTATCGAGGCGAGAGAGAAGCTTGTTGAGGGTATCGTCAAAAACATAGAAGAGTTTCTCAGGTCGTGATAAGCTTTTGGGTAATCCCCTCCGCGCTGATTTCTATGTAGCGCATAGGGTTTTTGTTTTTTTGCTGGGCGGCTTTGAAGGCTCTTGAGCTAATAGCCGTCACGTGCCCTATGCGGCTGACATTGTCGATATGTTTGTGTCCTGAGAGGGTGAGGATGAGGTTGGGATAGCCAAAAAGCTCCTTTTGCA
>WGBC01000008.1 GCA_015494535.1 Nitratiruptor sp.
ACCACTTTTGGGCTTGTGCCGTATGGATTTTCGTTGGAGGCAAGCTTGATAATATGCTCAGGCTCGATACCATATTCCCTGACAACCAGCTCTATCGGTTTGCCGGCTTCATAGGTTTTGATGTTTTTGAGTGTATCTAAAAATCTCATTACGCTCCTTTTGCATAGCTGCCAAGCCACTTGATCTCATCTTTGTGCTTTTGAAACACCTCTTGAACGTTTACATCGTCGATATGCCCCTCAAAATCGATAAAGAACCAGTAGCTAAAATCCTTATCTTCAGCAGGGCGCGATTCGATTTTGGTGAGATTGATGTTCGCCTTGTCGAAATCTTCCAAAAAGTGCGCTAAAGCCCCTGGTCTGTCTTGCAACTTTGCCAAGATTGAGGTTTTGTCAAAACCGCTTCGCGCATTTTTAAAGTCACTCAAAACAATAAAACGAGTAGTATTAGTATGCACATCCTCGATATTTTCAAAAAGTATCGGTACGTTGTAAAGTTTTGCTGCAATAGTAGAACAAATCGCCGCACTAGTGGGATCTTTTTGTGCTAGCATTGCCGCTTTTGCGGTGGATTCCACCGGGATTTGCTCGATGTTTTCCAAAAAGTGCTCTTGGAGGAAGTTTTTGCACTGCTTAAAGGCGATGTCTTTGGAGTAGATCTTGGTAATTTTTTTGAGATCCTCTTGCAAAGAAGCAAATGAATGGTGGATTGGCATGTAGATTTCAGCCACGATTTTCAAAGGACTCTTGCCTAATAAATCGAGCGTCTCACCAACAACACCATCGATGGAGTTCTCAATCGGCACCACTCCATATTTGGCTCTATTAGCCTCTACTGCCTTGAAAACCGAAGCTATGGAAAAAGAGGGAAGATATTCGCTCATTGCACCAAAGCGTGATTCTGCCGCTTGGTGCGTAAAACTCCCCTCTGGTCCCAAGTACGCCACTCTCTCGGCTCGCTCTAAGTTTCTTGACACCGCAAAAATCTCCAAGAAAATAGCTTCAATAGCCTTATCGTTTAGTGGCCCATTGTTTTTGCTTTTGAGGCGATTGAGGATTGCAATTTCACGCTCTGGCCGGTAGATGGGTGCTTTGGATCTGTTTTTAAGCTCTCCCACTTTTTTCACTACTTCCATACGCTCGTTCAAAAGCTCCAAAATCTGATCGTCAATACTATCTATCTTTTGGCGAAGTTTCTCTAACTCTTGCATCATACTACTCCTAATTGCTGCCCGACTTCGAAAATGTTTCTTGCTACGATATTGGGTTTGAAGCCAAGTTTTGGCAAAATCTCTTGCGCGCTCTTAAATTTACCGCTCAACACGAAAGCTGTTTTCATTCCAAGCTTTGCGGCACCTATCAAATCTCCCTGCACATCGTCGCTGATAATCATCACCTCATCAAACTCACCACCAATCTTCTCAAACGCTTTAGAAAAGAAGAGCTTAGAGGGCTTGCCAACTACTTCATACTCTACTCCCGTAGCATAGGCAAACATCTCCAAAAGTGCCCCTACAGATGGGTAGCGCCTGTTATTTTTGACATAGAGCGAAGTTTGGTGCATTCCATAGAGCTTTGCGCCCGAGAGCAAAAACTCGTCGATATCCGCAAACTCTTCGAAAGTATAATCGGCTTTGACGCTGAGCACCACAGCCTCTGGAGTTTTATAATCAAGATCATACCCCAAAGCTTCAATATTTTCGACAAACTCATCTACTCCATAAGCTGCAACTTTCTTGTATCCAAGCACCTCTTGCAAAACTTGGAGTGGATCAATATAGTTTTCGGCCTCAATCGCAAAACCAAGATCTTGCAAATAACCTAAAAAGTCTCTCTTTTTGGTGTTGTTGGTAATTATCACATAAGGGATCTTTTTTTTATTCAGTGCGTCGATAAACTCTATGGCGCCTCTAATAGGCTTTTTATCTTTATCATCTATCAGCGTGCCTTGCACATCTATAAAAAACTTCACACCAAAAACCTTACCTCTTTTTCTATGATATACTCGAAACTCTCTCTTTCACGAATAAGCCTGCTTTTGCCATTTTGCACTGCCACTTCGGCTGGACGCGGCCTTGTATTATAGTTGCTAGCCATAACAAAACCATAGGCTCCCGCACTCTTGACCACTAAGATATCCCCATGCTCTGTGAGAGGAAGGAGCCTGTCTTTTGCAAAAAAGTCCCCGCTCTCGCACACTGGTCCCACCACGTCGGCTTTGGATTTTGGCTCATCTTTGCCAACTACTTCGATCTCGTGATAGGCGTTGTAAAGACTTGGACGAAGGAGATCGTTCATTGCACCATCCACGATTACAAAGCGCCTGTCACCACTCTTTTTCTCATATAGAACGCGCGTCAAAAAGACTCCCGCGTTACCTACGATGAATCTTCCCGGCTCGCAAATGACGGTCACGTCTGTTCCTTTGAGGCTAGCCAAAATCGCTTGTGCATAATCGTATGGCTCGATGGTCTTTTCATCTTTGTATACTATGCCAAGCCCTCCCCCAACGTCGAAAAATTTGATGTCAATCTCTATTTTTTGCAAACTTCTTAGAAGCTCAGCCACAATTTGGCTAGCCTCCTTGATGGGCTCAAGCTCAGTTAATTGGCTGCCTATATGAAAATGGATTCCTACAGCCTCAAGAAACGGCGATTTTTTGATATAGAGATAGAGTCTTTTTGCATCCTCGATAGCTATGCCAAATTTATTTTCACTTAGACCCGTTGAGATATAAGGGTGTGTTTTTGGATCTATATTGGGATTGACACGGATGCTCACTCTTGCAACTTTGCCAAGACTCTTGGCGATTTGCTCTAGGCGCATCAACTCCGCTTCGCTCTCCACATTGATAAACAAAATATCCTTTTGCAACGCCTCTTCGAGTTCATCGTCTCTCTTGCCTACGCCGCTGAAGATGATTTTGTAGTTTGGAATACCTGCAAGAAGTGCTCTTTTAATCTCGCCAATACTCACACAATCCGCACCACTGCCAAGTTGAGCTAAATGCTTAAGAACCGAGAGGTTGGAGTTTGCCTTTACTGCATAAGCGATGAGCGATTTTCTGGCCTTGAAAGCGTTTTTGATACTGTTGTAGTTTTTTTCAATCACATCGAAATCATACACATACAGAGGCGATCCATACTGCTCAACTAGCGCCCTATAATCCATTAGTTTCCTTTTTTTGCCCCAATATTAGCAAAATTTTTTAGAATTTCTTATAAAGTAGCGTAGCTATCAAGCCAAGTAAAACTATTGGTGCCACTATCGCAAGTTCTGCAGGCAAAACGCCGCTAAAAGATAGCTTCACCAAACTATACAATAGCCCCCAAATAAGTAGCGTAGCAACTATCGCGCCAAAACTAAAGAGATTGAGATTGCTAAGTCTGCTACTTATTGGCACAAAATAGAAAATCACAATCATCAAAAGAGGCGCGAAAAATGGGTAGAAGAGGTGATAAAGAATAAGGGCTTTTATCTTTTTTATATCGATCTTTTGCTTGGTAAAAAGCTGCATCGCATAAATTGCATCAAGCAATGAAATGTTTGTCTTTCCTTCATAGACAGAATCGAGAATCTTTGGTCTATAGCCCCTCAATGTATCGACGTTATTGTGGCTAATGGTAATATTCTTTTCGTTGTTTTGCATGATGGTAGCCTTTGGCAGATGCCAATAACCCTTCTCAAACCAGGCCTCTTTGGCCAAGATTATTCTTTGCAAATTGGAAGTATTGGTCTCAAAGATACGCACATTTTGTGCTTTTTGTTGCAAGGGTATAAGCTTTTCGAAATAGACATAGGAGTTTTCAAATTTGAAAAAGAGATTTTTCGTAGCACTGATAAGGGAGTTATACTTTTTGATATTGTCCGCATATTCGCCCGCATACGTAAAAGATGTAAGATGCAAAAAAAGATAGAAAATCGTTAAAAAAAGCGAAGTGACAAAAAGAGGCAAAATGATGGCCCGCTTACTATATCCTAGAGCATAAAAGGCTACTAGTTCATTTGATCGTATCAGCATGAGCTTTACGCCAATCATGGCAAAAACGAGTGAAATTGGAAAGAGCAGATCCGCCCCATTCATCGCCTTGTAGGTCACATAGAGCAACTGCAAATTGGCGGATGAGGGAAGCTTCTTGAATACTTGCAAAAAGTCGAGTCCCACAAAAAAGAGCACGAGTGAAAAGAGAATATAAAAAAAGTATTTGAGATAGAGTTGCACAAGATATCTTCTTGCCATTATCCCTCTTTATTTTTTACGATTGTAGCAAAAAACTATTGACATTGAAGAGGTTTTTGGGAATAGTTGGCTTTTACGTACTCGAGTGAGTGTTTAGTAAGCGCCAAAGAGGCTTCGGCGGCCTTTTGGATGGCTGGCTGGATACAGGTAAGTTCATCTTTGTTAAAATCACTGAGCACATAATTTATGACTTCTTCTTTTGTCTTTGGTCTACCTATGCCAAAGCGCACCCGCAAATAGTCATTCCCGACATTAGCATCGATTGATTTGAGTCCATTGTGCCCACCGCTACTGCCACCTTGCTTGTAACGCAGCGCTCCAAGACCCAAATCGAGATCATCGTGGATGACGATAATATGAGCAAGAGCAATTTTGTAAAAGTTTTTGACAGCCGCTACGCTTTCTCCGCTTCTATTCATGTAGGTAGCCGGCTTTAGCAAAAGAAGATCGTCGTGGCGAAAAAGCTCCCCTTTGAAGGAGCTTTTGGAGATTTTTGAAGTATCAAGATTTGCAAGGATCTCATCGACAATCATGAAGCCTATATTATGCCGATTTTTGGCATATTTGGCTCCAGGATTGCCAAGTCCTACGATTAAATGCATTATTTTGCTTTTACGACTCCAACGACAGCAACCCTATCTGGCGTCATATGCTCTACGCCTTCAGGCAGTTCGATATCGCGAATTAAGATGGCATCACCAACATCGAGATTGGATACATCAAGCGTAATGCTATCAGGAATGTTCTCGATAGCGCCTTTTACTTTGATTCTTCGTTTGGATGTGACAAGTACCCCTTTGTTCTTGAGTCCAATTGGAGTGCCAACCGTTTTGATAGGTACCATATAATATGTCACTACGCCTGGCTGCGCCACCATCAAATCGACATGCAAAAGATCGTAAGTCACAGGATCTTTTTGATACTCTTGTACGACTACTTGCAACTCTTTATCGCCAACTTTTACAGGAAAAGCAAGTTTCTCTTTGTGTCGCACTGCTCGGATAAATTCACCCTTTTTGAAAGCTGCGTGGATATTGTCAAACCCTTTTCCATAGATATTGGCTATTAGATAACCATCCCGTCTCAGTGCTTTTGTAGCACGCTTGCCGGTACTCTCTCTAATAATGCCTTCCAACATTGTTCATCCTTGATTGAAATTTATGGGTGCTAATTATATCCAAAAAAGTTTTGGTTTTACTTAATTTTTAACCCTATAACATTATCGTTACCGCCTACGAGGCTAATTTCTTTTGCATCATCATGTTTTTTAAGCATAAGTGCAAGATCGGATTTGGATGCTGCGTGCTGCAACGCCTCCTCTTTATCGATCACGCCCTCTTCATACAGACGCAAAAGGGCTTGATTGAACGACTGCATGCCATAAATGGTCCCATCCTCGATGGCATCCGTGATTTCGCTCTCAGATCCTTCTTGGATCAGTGAAGCTATTCTTTCACTCTTGAACAAAATCTCCAAAGCCGCTCTTCTACCGCCATCTTTGGTCTTTACCAATCGCTGTGCGACAATCGCTTCCAATACGGAAGCAAGAACGATTCTAATGCGATTCTGCTCCTCTGCGGGAAAAACGGAGATAATCCTATTGATCGTCTCTTTGGCATCGAGTGTATGAAGCGTGGAAAAAACCAGATGTCCTGTTTCTGCCGCATGCAAAGCCATCTCAATAGTCTCTAAATCGCGCATCTCCCCTACTACTATGATATCGGGGTCTTCTCTAAGAGCGGCTCTTAGGGCTCTTGCATATGAGGGGGTATCTTGCCCAAGGCTTCTTTGATTGACGATGCAGTTGATGTCTTGATGTACGAACTCTACCGGATCTTCGATGGTAATGATGTGCTCAGCCCTCTTTTTGTTGATTTCGTGTAAAATTGCAGCCATCGTAGTAGATTTACCGCTCCCCGTAATTCCCGTTACCAACACCAATCCTCTTTTGATGTTGCTGATTTTCTTCACAGCATCTGGCAGCTTCAGCTCATCTATCGTCTTTATCTCGGTAGGAATGGCACGAAACACCATAGAAATGCCATCAATTTGAAAGAAGATATTTGCTCTGAAGCGATATTGCTCGTCAAGATTAAAAATAAGATCGGTATCTTTGTTTGTGACTAGCTCTTCGAAGCGGCTTTTTAAAAGCTCTTTTGCCAACAGAAGCGTATCATCGCGGGACAGCCTCTCTTTGCTAAAAGGGATGATATCGCCTTGGACTCTCGCATAGATTGGGGCATTCGCCTTGATATGAAGATCGCTACCCTCAAACTTCACGAGCTCTCTTAGATAGTGTTTCAATAGTTTCGTCATCCTATAATCGTGGGTCCTGGGATCAAAATCGATCATGCAAGTTCCCTCAAAATCTCATCAAATGCCTCTACGAAAGCTTGCAATCCATCCTGTAATAGCTCATAATAAACTTGCTTCATATCGATCTCATTTGCTTTAAGCAATGCAAAAAATCTATCTATCTCCTCTTGCTCGATTGGCAGCTTCGCCCTCTTATCTCCCTCTTGCACGAATGCCTCGATTGTATGGATTGGAGCGGTATTGATGCTCTTTGGCGCTATGAGCTCGCTAATATAGTAGTGCGCTGGATAGGCTCCTCCCTTGACTCCAGTGCTTGCAAAAAGGGCTTTTGTATTAGGTAAGTCTCGCTTTTTAATCATATTGTATATTTTCGCCCCATTCATGATGCCTACCCTACCCTCCGGCAAGCCCTTTTGGCGCATGAGAGGATCGAGTTTTCTATCGAAACGACTCACAAAAATGCTTAGTACCGCATGGCTCGTATCTTTTTTGGCAAAGCCACGCTCAAGGGCATCGAGCACCTCTCTAGCTTGAGCGGGAGAGAAAATCAGCGTAGCGTTCACATGCACCCCCTGCGCTATCAACTCTTCCATAGCTTCTGCCCCCGCAGGAGTGGCCGGGACTTTGATCATCACGTTCTCTTCCCCGATTGCCTCAAGCAAGCGCATTGCCTCTGTAACCGTGCCTTGTGTATCGTCCGCCAAGCGGGGATCTACCTCAATGCTCACAAACCCCTCGTCACCCTTTTCATATAAAGGCTTCAAAATATCGGCTGCTTTTTTGATGTCATATATCGCCAAAGCCTCATATTTTGCTTTTGGTTCCAATCCTTGCAACGAAGCTAGCTGCTCTTTGTAAGCTGGAGATTTGAGAATCGCTTCTTTAAAGATTGCAGGATTGCTCGTTGCACCATTGATTATCTTTTGGTCAATGAGCTCTTTAAATTTGCTATCCAAAAAATCTCGCTCAATAAAATCCGCCCACAAAGAAAACTCAATCTCTTTGATATACATGCAACTCCTTTGTCCATTTTCCGATATGTGATGGTTTTTGCAAAGCAACTTCCAACTCATCCAAAAACTGCTCTCTGCTAATCTCAACTGCTCCCATGCGTTTGAGATGATCGCTTGGCACCTGGCAGTCGATAAAATCGAAATTAAACTCTTTGGCGATGTTGCAAAGATGCACCAAGGCCACTTTGCTGGCATCCGAAACTTTGGAGAACATACTCTCGCCAAAAAAGGCAGCCCCCATGCTCAGCCCATAGAGTCCACCAACCAGTTCATCCTCCCTGTAAACCTCGATCGAATGTGCAAATCCCATCTCATGCAGCTCGCAAAAAACCTCCACCACCTCTGGCAAAATCCACGTGCCCTCATC
This sequence comes from Nitratiruptor sp., assembly GCA_015494535.1. Taxonomy (GTDB): domain Bacteria; phylum Campylobacterota; class Campylobacteria; order Campylobacterales; family Nitratiruptoraceae; genus Nitratiruptor. The sequence continues at coordinate 7,936 of WGBC01000008.1, forward strand.
TTCTCGCAAACTCTTGCAGTTTTGGATAACCGATCTAAAATCTGTATCGGTCTTGATGTGGAATTTTTTGAGGCTTTTTTTGAGGGATCTGGAGATTTTTATATCATCTGGGTAGAGTACGAGCCTAGGATCGGGAGACCACCAAAGAATGGGATCTCCTTCGTTGTACCATGGAAAGATGCCGCGTTTATATGCGGAAAGGACACGGTTAGGACTGAGATCGCCGCCATAGGCCACGATCCCCTCTTTGCTAGCGTAGCGGGGATTGGGAAAGTTGTAGCTATATGGGCTTAATCTCGGTATGAAATTCATTGTATGGCAAAATCGAGTCGGTCTTTTTTGAGCAACACTTTTACTTTACCGCCATGTCGAAGCTTGCCAAATAGTATCTCATTGGTAAGTGGCGTCTTAATTTCATCGCTTATCACCCTTGCAAGCGGTCTAGCACCTAGCTCTGGGCTATAACCTTTGTTGGCAAGGTAGCGCTTGGCGTCTTTGGTTAGCGTGAGCGTAATACCTTTGTTGTCGAGCTGATCGTTGAGCTCTTTAATAAATTTATCCACAATACCTTCCACAATTTCTATGCTAAGCGACTTAAAGCGAATGATGGCATCGAGCCTGTTGCGAAATTCTGGCGTAAAGTGGTATTTGAGCGCTTCGTCAAATTTGCTCACAGACTCTTTTTTAAATCCCATCACATTGGCTTCGGTCGCCCCCACGTTGGATGTCATGATGAGGATTACGTGCTTGAAATCCGCTACATTGCCATTGTTGTCTGTCAGCGTGGCGTTATCCATCACTTGCAACAAAATATTGATGAGATCTGGATGCGCTTTTTCTATTTCATCCAACAAAAGCACGGTATATGGATGCTTGCGAATAGCCTCCGTCAAAAGGCCTCCCTCTTCGTATCCCACATATCCCGGAGGGGCACCAATAAGTCTAGATACCGCATGCTTTTCCATATATTCACTCATATCAAAGCGCTCAAAATGCACGCCCAACACTCTTGCAAGCTCTTTGGCAAGCTCCGTTTTTCCAACCCCCGTAGGGCCTACAAAGAGAAACGATCCAATCGGTTTGTTTGGCGGGTTGAGTCCCGCTCGCGATCGTTTAATCGCCATAGCCACAGACTCTACCGCCTCCTCTTGGCCAAGAACGCTTTTCTTGAGCCTACTCTCTAGGTTTTTGAGGATCTCAATATCATCACTTGTTACTCTTTGTGGCGGTAGTCCCACCATTTTAGCTAAGACATCTTCTATATCATTGACTGTTACCACGCTTCTGCGTTTTTTTCTTAGCCAAAAGCTAGCTCCCACCTCGTCGATTAGATCGATTGCTTTGTCCGGCAGCTGCCTATCATTGATATATTTATCACTAAGTTCTACCGCACTTTTAAGCGCACTTATTTGATATTTTACGTTGTGGTGTTTTTCATATTTATCTTTAAGTCCTTTTAAGATCTTAAAAGTGGTCTCAAGATCCGGCTCTTTGACATCCACTTTTGCAAAGCGCCGGCTCAATGCTCTATCTTTTTCTAAGAAGTTGCGAAATTCATTATATGTAGTAGCTCCTATACAGCGTATCGCTCCGCTAGCAAGGGCAGGCTTGAGCATATTGGATGCATCCATGCTGCCACCTTGCGTAGCACCAGCTCCTACGATTGTATGGATCTCATCGATAAAAAGAATCGCCTTTGGGATGGATTTGAGCTCTTCGATGACGCCTTTGAGACGTTTTTCGAAATCTCCTCGATACTTGGTACCTGCAAGGAGCGCTCCCATATCAAGAGAGTAAAGTTTTGATCCACGCAAGATTTCCGGCACCTCTTCATCGGCAATTTTAATCGCCAAACCCTCTGCAATGGCGGTTTTACCCACACCTGGCTCGCCTACAAGCAAAGGGTTGTTCTTCTTGCGGCGACAAAGGATTTGCATAACTCTTTCAATCTCTTTATCTCTGCCAATCACCGGATCGATTTTGCCGGCTTTTGCCTCTTCTAATAGATCAATAGTAAATTTTTCTAGATACGACTCTTCACCGTTTTTCTTCTCTTTGTTGGTTTTTTGCTCAATCACCTCTTTGTGATGTGAGATAATCTCAAGAATATCTAGTTTGCTAATACCTTGCTCTTTGAGTAAATAGACGCTATACGAATGCTCCTCATCAAAAAGCGCAGCCAAAAGATCCCCTACAGTTGCCTCTTTCTTATCGGCACTTTGAATATGGCGGATCATATTCTCAATAACTCGTGAAAGCGCCACTGTCTCAAAAGGCTCTCTCACCACATTCTCAGGCAGAGGCTTAAGCGTGGATTCTAAATGCTGGATGAGTTTTTTCTTAAGCGTCACGATATCGGCTCCAGCCTCTTTGAGGATAGCTTCGCCTTCACTGCTATTAAGCAGCGCCAAAAAGACATGCTCTACTGTTAGATATTCATGTCTGTGGCGTTTTGCGTATCGCACAGCCTCTTTGAAAATAGAATTTAATTGATTGCTAATCATTACTCTTCCTCCATAACCGCTTTGAGCGGGAACTGGTTGGCTCTAGCCAACCGATGCACTTGATCGACTTTTGTTTCTGCTATCTCATAGGTATATACCCCACATAGCCCTTTTCCCTGTTTGTGGATAGTTAGCATGATGTTTACTGCCTCTTCATAACTTTTGTGAAAAATATCACACAAAACGTCCACAACGAAATCCATCGTCGTATAATCGTCATTCAATAAATACACCTTATATTTTTTGGGCTCTTGCAGAGTCGTCGACTCTTTTATCTCTTCCTTAACTCCCACTTTTCCCCTCTTTGCCTATGTGATTGTGGCTTTTTCATATTTTAGTATAATTTTCTAAAAAGCCAAAGGGTAGATATGTTGCTATTCATTACTGCTACCGACACGGGTATTGGCAAAACCCACACCACACTGCAATTGCTACAAATCGCACACGATTTAGGATACAAAGCTGCAGCTATCAAGCCGATTGAGACGGGGGTTGTGAGCAGTCCTGAAGATGGTAGCAAACTTTTAAGAAAAAGTCAAGAATTGAATCCAAACTTAAACGATATCACGATAGACGATGTCGTACCCTATCGCTTTAGCCTTCCTGCGGCGCCTTTCGTGGCAAAAGATATACCTATAGATCTTGACTACATAAAAGAAAAAATTGAACTTTTGCAAAGTAGATGCGACATACTCTTCGTTGAAGGGGCTGGTGGCCTCATGGTGCCAATAGAACGAGATTATTTCATGATAGACTTAATCAGAGATTTAGACGCTCCCGCCCTCCTGGTTACACCATCCAAGCTTGGCTGCATCAATCAAACGTTGCTCAGCATGGAGGCTTTACGAAATAGAGATATATCTTTTTGGTGGTATGTAAATCTCTATGAAGATAGGGATGAGTATTTCAAAATCACCCACCCCTTCTATAAAGCCTATTTCAAGGAAGTACCGCTCTCGCTTGTATCAGTATTCAAGCGTTACGCGCACGCGAATGTATCGTAGCGGCCTATCGCTGTAGCGAACGATTGTTTTGCCCATGACTCTTGCGTAGTTTTTGTATTCGGCTATCCTCTTTCGCTGCTCTTTGTATCTGGTTCTACATCTCTTCACCACTTGATAGTCCCTATACTCTCTTTTTTTAGCTAGGTTTTTGCCGATAAGTGTGCCAATAATGGCTCCCCCTACAGTAGCAGCGGTTTTGCCGCTTCCACCACCTATTTGATGCCCAAGCACCCCGCCAGCTGCACCGCCAATAATAGCACCCAATGTCTCGTCACTTCCATCACCATACTCTACCGGCACCTCCTCTTCCCAGCACTCCTCATATGGTACGCGCTCGGTTACGTAACGGCTCACTTCCACGCTCTTATAAACTGGTACTCTTTTGGTAAACGTAATCACCTCGGCCATAAGCTGGCTTACCAATGCAACAGAAACTAGCAATGTCAACTTTTTCATTTTTCCCTCCTTGAATTTTTGTATAATATAGCAAAGAAATGTGAGGCGATTGTGAAATGGCAAAACATCTAATAACTACAAAAGATCTGAGCATTGACGAGATACGAAAGATTTTCGAAAAGGCTACGAATTTCTTGCAAGATAGCCCGAAACTCCTAAGCGACAAACTCATCATCACAATATTTTTCGAAAACTCCACAAGAACGCGCAGCAGTTTTGAGGTAGCGGCCAAAAGGCTTGGCGCGCAAGTGGTCAATCTGGACGTTACCAAAAGCTCCACCAAAAAGGGCGAGACCCTCTTTGATACCGCAGCAAACCTTGATGCCATGGGACCAAATGCGATAGTAGTGCGGCATAAAAACTCGGGCGTGCCTGCAATTTTGGCCAAGCACATCAACTGCTCGCTCATCAATGGCGGCGATGGCTCGCATGCGCATCCAACCCAAGCACTCCTTGATCTTTTTACGCTACTTAAGCACTTTGGCGAAGTAAAAGGCAAAAAAATAGCAATCGTTGGCGATATTAAAAACAGTCGCGTAGCTAACTCTAATATCGAACTTTTGCAACGTTTTGGCATGGAAGTGGTTTTGGTAGCGCCTCCCCATTTCCTGCCCCCAACGACTCTGCCCTTTAGCTACAGCATCAAAGAGGTCATAGACGAAGTGGATGCCATCATGAGCCTTCGCACCCAAACTGAGCGCCACACCTATCCAATCTACGCCTCTTTGCGAGATTACGGAAGCGACTTTTGCATCACGAAAGATCTCATTAAAGATAGAGATATCATCATCCTCCATCCAGGCCCTGTGCATCGCAATATAGATATCAGCGACGAGGTTTTGGCAGATCCCAGATGCAAAGTGTTAGAGCAGGTCAAAAACGGCGTAGCGGTGCGCATGGCGGTACTCGATCATCTCATCAATGGATAGGCTCTCCTACTATGGGGCCAAAGGCGAGCCCTTTTTATTTGTGATAGACTATGCGTTTCGAGAGGTTTTCGTCTCTCCCCTAAAGGGGCTACAAAATATCTATTTTCAAACGCCATCCTTTCGCAACTTCACCCCCAAAAGTATAGAAGCCAAAATCTTGCAAAAAAAACCCATATCTTTTGAACTCTATAAAAGAGCTTTCGATGAAGTCCAAAGGGAGATCCACAAAGGCAATACCTATCTGCTCAACCTCACCTTCGGCACGCCAATCACCCTCTCGCACTCACTTTTGGATACATTCCTCGCCACAAAAGCGAAATTCAAACTCTACTTTCAAGATAGGTTCATCTGCTTCTCTCCAGAGAGATTCGTACGAATCGAGGGCAATACCATCTCTACCTACCCCATGAAAGGCACCATCGATGCAAACGTGCCAAACGCAAAAGAGTTGATACTCGCTAATGAAAAGGAGATGGCTGAACATACGATGGTCGTGGATCTTTTACGAAACGATCTCAACCTGGTAGCGAGTAGTGTCAGGGTGGAGCGGTTTCGCTATGTAGAGAAGATACGAGGAGGAAAACTCTTGCAGGTATCTAGCCACATAGCGGGCGTTCTGCCAAAGGATTGGCCAAGAAGACTTAGCGAAATCTTCACTAAACTCTTGCCGGCTGGCAGCGTCACGGGCACGCCCAAACGATCTACTTGCCACATTATAGATCGAGTAGAACTTGAGCCTAGAAATTTCTATACGGGGGTTTTTGGCTACT
>WGBC01000009.1 GCA_015494535.1 Nitratiruptor sp.
AGCATCTGCAAGAACTCCTCTTTGTTTTGGCACTTCGAGATAAAGACCTCTGCAAGGTTGCAAAGCTCGAAACTCTCCAGAGCAATCTCCCCGCACGGGTTGCTCAGCCATGCTCTATCTTCTATGAACTCAAAGCTTCTACCAAACTTTTGCATGTTTTCTAGATACAAAACGCCAGGCTCGCCATTTTTGTAGATATGTGTACTAATGGTATCGAGATATCTGAAATCTTCTATATTTTTCAAAAGCACGGAGTTGTTGGATATCCATCCAATGGAAGCTCGTTCGGGATAGAGATCGTAATTTTTGAGGTTGTGAAATGTGGTGTCGTTTGGCTCTCCTATGGCAATCTCGGCTGATCGGCGAATATTGCCAGAGACTACGCATACGCCAATCTCATTGAAAATATCAACAATCGCTCTGGTTTTATCGATTTTTTTATCGAGGTAGTTATCCATTGTCGCTTCTATGGCACTATGAAGTTTTCGTAAAGGCTCCGGCCCTACTGCAACGCCTCCAAAGCCTTTGATATGAGATCCGGCAGGCCTGATTTTGGAGTAGTCGAAGCGATAAAATGGCCTCTTTTTGGTATAGCTCTCCAGCAGTAGCTTTATAGATTGTACCCATCCCTCTTTGCTATCTTCTATGGTATGGGTTTTGTAGTTTTGTTTATTAGGAGGATTCGCCTTGCCGTCCCATGCCGTATTGAATCCCACACCAGCTCCCACCATAAGCATATCCATTGCCCACTCAGCGGCATGTGAGAGATCGCTACTATCTACCGCTGCACAGTTGTATAGAGCCGCACTCCCTCGCTCATAGATATACTCCGTGCCCATGATCCAAAGGCCGCGCCCTGGCGGGAGCCATTTGAGCTGTTGCATGGAGTGAGCAAACCCTTTGGCAAAATTTTGCCAATACTCCTCGTCCCAATGCAGATGCATAGTTTTGTAATGGTTCTTTCTGATTGAGAGAATTCCTTCGATTACGCGAATAACTACGTCGTTCCAATCCTCATTGCTTCCATCCTCTTTGAGCCTGCTATAGCTTCTGTAGAAAGTCACTTCGCTAAAAAGACCAAAACCAAAAGAGATTGGCAGCTTTTTTATACTCTCCTTAGTTTCCTTTGCTAAAATAAATCTGGACGTTACGAACATTGTAGCTCCTTTGAAAAATTATAATATAAAAGAGGAGAAATGAAGAGAAGTTTTGGGCTAAAACATCTTACTTTCTATATTATTGCAGCTTATATTTTCTCCATTTTTTTTCGCTTGTTTCTCTTTTTTCTGGCTAAGGAACATCCAGAATTTTTCTACCACGATAGTCCCATCGCCATCTGGACTGCGGATGCCGGGCTTTATGGGAGTTATGCCAAGAAGCTTATGGCGGGGGCCAAACTCCATCTTAATAGCGATACGTTTTTGGGATATATCATCTACTATATTGCGAAGATGCTACATCTCAATCTCGATAGCGTTATCTTTTTCTTGCCGGCGTTTTTGGCATCTCTCATGGTCGTGCCAATCGTGCTTATCTTTTATGAATTTGGCATGGCGAGGCTCGGTTTTTGGATTGCGTTGGCAGCTTCGATAGCGATGAACTACTATTTTCGCACCCATCTTGGCTATTGCGATACGGATATTTTGAATTTTGTGCTCTTTTTTATGATTCTTTATAGCTTCGTCGCATTAATAAAAAGAGAAAATCTTCTTTTTGCGGCGTTGGCTGCTTTTTTGATTATGTTTTTCAACCTTTTCTACCACTCTGCAAAGCCACTGAGTTTTGGAATTGTGGTCTTTTTTGCCATCTATTTGCTGCTTTTCGATCGCAAAAATGTAAGTGGGTATTTTGGATTTTTTATAGCGCTGCTAGCATTTTTACCCTTTTCTCTTGGTATGGAGATAGCGGTGATTGTAGGTGCTACGCTTGTAGGGCATTTTTTGCAAAAGCGCGTAAAAGTAGATTATAAGATTTTGCTAGGTGTTTTCTTGATAGCCGCTATAGGTGCTGGAATCTATGGACTAAAGCATGGGATTATGCAAAGAGCCATGGATTATTTGCAAAAGAAGCAGAGTTATGCGTTGGTAGAAAAAGGTGGGAAAAAAATTGAATTGGAAGCGACGCTTAAAACCGTAGCGGAGGCTTCAGGAATCACGCCTACTCAGCTCGTGACCTACAGTAGTGGCAACATCGTGCTTTTCATTTTGGGCTCAATTGGATTGCTACTTCTTATAAAATGTCGCAAAGAGGCTGTTTTGCTGCTTTTGCCATACCTCATTGGGCTAATTTCCTTGAAAGCTGGCGTGAGGTTCACTACATTCATGGTTGTGCCGATAATCGCTGGCAATATCTATTTTTTCTATTATTTGTCTCAAAAGTTTCGTTTTAGATTCTCTTCATATCTTTTTTATCTTCCAGCCTTTGCTTTAGTTGTCTACTACCTTCATATAATGCAGATGTACAATCATATGCTAAAGCCTTTTTTCATCAAAAACCAAATAGCGGCTATCAAAACCAATCTTGACAAAAAAGATAAAGGCTATATCCTTACTTGGTGGGATTATGGTTGGCCACTGTGGTATTATACGAACAAGCGCACTATCATTGACAATGGAAAACACCACTATGATAATTTCATCATCGCAAAGACGCTCTTTAGCTACGATCAAGAGTTTGTTGCTAAGATGGATAGGTACTTTGTGGAGCGCTTTGATAAGATCTATCCTTGGGCGGTACTGCCGTATGTGATCAAAGAGCAGCCATTAGAGGAGCTTTTGCGAAAAATAGCGAACAATGAAGTCAAAATACAAAAACGAAACAGCATCTACTACTATTTTGACGATAGAATCATTACGAGACTTCCTGTGATAGAGAATTTTTCCTATCTTAAAGGCGAGCCCAAAAGAGGCTTTGTTTGGGTGGATAAACTCCGATTTATCGATCCGAGAAAGGGTGTAGTGGTAGGGCAGAGTGCAAAGATAGATCTCCAACGAGGCTATATCTATGTTGGCAAGAAGCGGGATGAAGTTGGTACCATATACTTCAGTGATGGCAAAAAGATTACCAATATCTTGCCTTATAGAAGAAACAACTACTCCATTATCATCTATAAAAACCACTATATCATAGGGGCTTACCGCTATATCAACAGCTTCTTTTTCCAAGCATTCTTTTTCAATAACCTTGATAAACGAGTTTTCAAAACACTTACTTTCAATAAAGATGTCAAGATTTTCAAGTTAGTGGGGATGTAAAATGCAAGAGTTTGTAGGATTTGTCGTACTCATGGTTGCTGGCGCCATTGCAGCTATGACAAAAGAGTTTGATAGCGTAATGTATACAAGTGTCGCAGTTTTTGCTCTAATTTTATTCCTTTTGGATCTGAAGCGAAAAAAACCAAAAGAGAAGATTGAAGATAGTGCGGAAAAAGAGAATATGAAAACTGAAAAAAAACCAAAAGGCCTGACAACAGGCCTTTTTACAAATTTTCAATAGCTTTGCACGAACTCAGCTATGCGGTGAATTCCCTCTTCGATTGTCGCCATGTCCGTGGCAAAACTAAAGCGAAAATATCCCTCACTTCCAAAGCCAATCCCCGGCACGACTGCCACCCCTTTTTGCTCAAGGAGTTTTTTGGCAAACGTCATGGAGTCTTTTTCCACTTGAGAATGGTTGACGAAAAGATAGAAAGCCCCATCTGGAGCGAGTACCGAGATGCCATCAATCGCATTGAGCATTGCCACAGCTTTGTCGCGCCTTTTTTCAAACTCTTTTCGCATCATCTCTATATCTTCTTCGATGGTACCATCGAGGCCAGGGATAGCCGCTTTTTGCGTGATGGAGTTGATATTGGAGGTGCTTTGGCTTTGTAGCTTTTTCATAGCTTTGATGAGATCTTTATTTGGTGTGGCAAGGTAGCCAAAGCGCCAGCCTGTCATCGCAGCAGATTTACTGAGCCCATTGATGGTGATGGTGCGATCAAACATATCTTCGCTTATGCTTGCTGCACTCGTAAAGACCACGTCTGCGTATACCAGCTTTTCATACATTTCGTCGCTTGCTACGAAAATCTTCGTGCCCTCAAGCACTTTAGCCAAGGCATCTAATTCCTCTTTCGTATAGACTGCACCCGTTGGGTTGGATGGGGTGGTGAGGATGAGCATTTTTGTCTTTGGCGAGATTGCATTTTGTAGTTGCTGTGGCGTAATTTTGAAGCCAGAACTCTCATCGGTTTCCACGATGACCGGTTTGCCGCCGGCATATTTAACAAGTTCAGGGTAGGTTACCCAGTAAGGAGAGGGAATAATCACCTCGTCCCCCTCATCAATGAGCACTTGGGTGAGGTTGAAGAGGCTCTGCTTCGCACCGTTGCTGACGATTATATCTGCTGGATCGTAGGAGAGGTTGTTGTCTCGTTGTAGCTTGTCAGCAATTGCCTCTCTTAATTCTGGTATGCCCTCAACTGCGGTATATTTAGTAAAGCCATCGTTGAGCGCTTTGATAGCCGCTTCTTTGATGGCTTTTGGCGTATCGAAATCTGGCTCGCCAGCTGAGAAGCTCAGCACATCTTTGCCGCTGGCTTTAAGATCTCTAGCCAACGAAGTGATGGCGATTGTAAGCGATTCACTCAGTGTCTGGATTCTTCGTGATAGCATCTTAATCCTTTAACTTCATAGATTTCAAAAACTCTTGATATATTGTATCCAATTCTTCCTCTTTTTTGAGCAGATCCTTATCGCCACTGATATAGGCGTGTTCCAAAAGTGCAAAGCGTTTGAGCAGATATTCAAATAGCTCTTTATCAATATCTGGAAGCTTATTGTGTGAGAGTTTGCCTCTATCGAGCCCTTTACTCACTACCCTTGCAGGTATTCCTACGGCGGTGGAATCGTCTGGCACATCCTTAACCACTACGGAATTTGCGCCAATTTTTGCGTTTTTACCAATAGTGATATTGCCAAGCACCTTTGCGCCTGCTCCAATGACTGCACCTTGTTTGATGGTAGGGTGGCGCTTGCCATGGCTAAGACTCACCCCACCAAGAGTTACCTGTTGATAAATGAGTACATCATCTCCAATTTCAGCCGTTTCGCCAATGACTACGCCAATGCCGTGATCGATGAAGACGCGCCTACCGATTTTTGCAGCTGGATGGATATCGATCCCGGTAAAAATTTGGTTAATCCCCATGATGACTCTAGCTAGGAGTTTGAAGCCTTTTTTGTAGAGCCTGTGAGCTATGCGATACCAAAAGATACTCCATACGCCTGGATAGTTGGTAAGTAGCTCAAATTTTGAGTGAATGGCGGGATCGCGCTCCCAAACGATCGAGAAATCCTCCTTAATCTGCTGCCAAAAGGAGATTTGGCTCATTTCTCCGCCCTTTTGGGAGAGATTTTGAGGTAGTTGTTTTCATGTAGTAGCATGGTGAGGATCTCCAATATTTTCTCTTTCTGTTTGCACGCGCTCTTTGCTATATATTGCTTGAGGTTGCTTTGGATCTCGTTGATATCGTAATCCATATCGTACAAAATGTCTAAAATGCTTTGGGACTCTACCATGTTCTCCAAAGTGTAGCCGTTTTCGTTGAATTTGACCGTCACTTCCGTGGGGTGGGTAAAGAGATTGTGTTTCATGCCAAGAATCTCTTGGTAAGCCCCTACCAAGAAAAATGCCAAGAAATACTCTTCGTTTTTGAGATCCACTTCGTGCAGCAGTAGCGGATAATCCACATTGAAATCGATCTCCCCGTCGCTATCACAGGTAATGTCCCAAAGTGATGCGCTTCTAGTGGGAGGGGTGTCCAGTTTATTAAGCGGCATGACGGGAAAACGCTGCTTGAGTCCCCAGAAATCGGGAAGGCTTTGAAAGAGAGAAAAATTGAGCAAGTAGCGCTCTTGGACTCTGTCTTGGATGCGTTTGAGTTCGTAGCGATCTTTATCTTTTGTTAACTCAATCGCTTTCTTAATGATCAAATGTACCAAAATTTCGGTATTACTTCTATCTTGCAAGTCTATATAGCCAAGATCGAAAAGAGTAAGAAGCGACTCCATATGATCAAGGCTGTCGTGAAAATACTCTATCGCGTTTGATGGGTTGATGGTTTTGTAGAGATCGTAGAGCTCTTCTATGAGAGGGGGGTTTTTCTTTTTGAGTCTGAGTCCTTTTTCAGTATATTCTTGTGAAAAGAGCTCAAGTACAGGAGCGATGAGCACCGCGTGGCTAGCGGCTATGAAGCGCCCAGATTCTGTGAAGATATTTGGCTCTTCGACACCCTTTTGCGTGGCGATCTCTTTGAGTAAGTAGACTACGTCGTTGGTAAATTCAGTAAGGGTATAGTTTCGATTGTGAACATTCTCATGCTGCGAATACTCCACAGCCAAGCCTCCGCCTAAGTTGAGATTATTAAGATTTTTTGCTCCCATTTTTTTAAGTTCGGCATAGATGTTGCCAGCCTCTCTTAGAGCCTTTTTGACTGGATTGATCTCACCTATTTGGCTACCGATATGGAAATGAATCATAGTGAATTTATCAAGCAGTCCGCTTTTTTTCAAAAGCTCTACAGCTTCAAGTAGCTCTGTAGATGTAAGACCAAATTTGGAATTAATCCCGCCACTTTTTGCCCAAATGCCTATGCCTGAGCTGTGCAATCGGATGCGAAGCCCGATGTTTGGGATGGGATCTTTATACTCCTTAGCCGCTTCTATGATGTTTTCCAGCTCATTTAGCCCCTCGATGGTAAGCGTGGTGTTGTAGCCCATCTTGGCGGAGATGAAGCCCAAAGTTATCATGCTTTTGTCTTTGAAACCATTGACGGTGATAGGAGCGTTTTTGTTGTTGTATGCCATGGCAATGATGAGCTCGGCCTTGCTACCAGCCTCTAAGCCGTAGTTGTATTTTTTGCCAATCTCTACAAGAGAGCTTACAAAATTTGGGAATTGGTTGACTTTGAGTGGAAAGACTGCTTGGAAGTTTCCTTTGTATCCAAAAGTTTCGATTGCTCTATTGAACTGGCTAAAAAGAGCATTGATTTGCTTTTCTATAAGATGGGGAAAACGCAAAAGTATAGGTCCTCTGATACCCGTATCTCTGATTTTTTGGGTGATTTCATAGAGCGATGGCTTGGATGCGTAGTTGACCTTTACGACGCCTTCCTCTATGAAAAAATCCTGATTCGACCATAAATGTATGCCGTAATCGTTCATCAAAACTCCAAAAACTCTTGTATGCTGGCGTGCCACTCTTTTTTAGCTTCGAGATCCTTAATCCAAATTGTGCCGTTTTGCAGCTCATCCTCACCTATGATGCACGCATACTTCGCATCGTGTTTGTCTGCCGCTTTGAGGTGGGCCTTGAGACTTTTTGCCTTGTATTCTACATAGAGTTTGGCGCTTTTTCTTTTTTGCAATGCTAGATGAAATACCTTATCAATAGCTTCATCAAGCATGCTGCCAAGATAAAATCCCTCTCTATGTTGAGTGATTTCGATAAGATCGAGTATCCTCTCAACTCCAATAGCAAATCCCACAGCAGGGGTTGGTCTACCACCAAGAAATTCTACTAGATTGTCGTACCTGCCGCCTCCTGCAATGGCGTTTTGGGCCCCAAGCTCGCTACTTATAAACTCAAAAGCGGTTTTGGTGTAATAATCTAGTCCTCTCACCAGCCTCTCATCTATCACGAATTCCACATTTTCCGCTTTCAAAATCTCTTGGAGTTTCGTAAAATCTCTTTGGCACGACTCGCACAGGTGTTCTAGTAGCTTTGGTGCTTCGTTATAGATCTCTTGGCAGGTTGCGTTTTTACAATCGAGCACCCTTATGGGATTAGTATCTTTTCTGCGTTTGCAATCCTCGCAGATATCTTTGTGCTTGGTGAGAAACGAAACGAGCTCTTTTTTGTACGTAGGCAAGCATGCAGGGCAGCCGATGGAGTTGATGGCAAGGGTGTATTTGATATCGAAGCTATCCAAAATCTCTTTTGCCAAAAGGATGATCGCTGCATCCTCATAGACGCTCGCCTCGCCAAAGCTCTCCACACCAAATTGATGGAACTGCCTAAATCGCCCTTTTTGCGGCCTTTCATAGCGAAACATGGAGCCATAGTAGTAAAATCTATGCACGCCGCCTTGACGATCGAGTTTGTGCTCGATAAAACTTCTTACTACTCCGGCAGTGCCCTCGGGACGTAGGCATACATCGTTGCCGCCTTTGTCGATGAATTGATACATCTCCTTGCCCACGATATCGCTACTCTCACCAACACTTCTTTTGAAAAGTTGCGTCTCTTCCAGAAGTGGTGGCTCGATATATTCAAATGTATAGTTTTGTGCGATAGCGGAAGCCTTTTGGATAAAAGCCAAATATTTATAGCTTAATGGTGGTAAGATATCTTTCATGCCTCGTAAAGCTTTTATAGCCATCAAGAATCCTTTATAAATGCGACGATACTCTTATGAATCTCTTCGATCGGCTTAGCACCATCGACAATGAGATGTGCAATTTTACTATGAATTATGAGATTTTGCATAATCTCTTGCACATCCAAGAGATACTGCAGGCCTCTTTGTTCTATATTATCAAGAGGCTGCAAGGATAGTCGCCTTTGGAGCTCTTCTCTATCGAGTTTTATGAAAATTATTTTATCTGGTAGTCTCTGTTGCATGGCGATGGCGTTGAGCCAGGAGAGTTGATGCAAAGAGATTTTCGTTTTTATATGAGCATAGGCGATGCCAGATATGTAGCCTCGATCGCTGATTATGAGTCTGTCGCTGTTGGCGAGGATCACCTTTTGGGTATGTTCGGCCCTGTCGGCCAAAAACAAAAAGAGCTCCGCCAAAGGGCTTGGGTTTTGGGTGTGAAGGATAATTTCGCGAATCTTTTGCCCAAGAGGCGTACCGCCGGGTTCTTTTGTAAAGATAGCTTGGGGAAACTTTTTTTGCAAAAGCTCGATTTGCGTGCTCTTGCCGGCACGATCGATTCCTTCAAAGAGCACGTACATTACAGACTCTCTAACAAAGGGATAATAGGGGAGGGCACGAGATGCGAAATATCGCCTTTGAATTTGAGGATGGAACGCACCACAGATGAGCTGATAAAGGCGTTTTGTAAGCTTGGCATGAGATAAAGCGTTTCGATTTCGCTATCGAGGGATCTGTTGGCATAGCCAATTTGCAGCTCATATTCAAAATCGCTCACGGCTCTAAGGCCTCGAATGATAATCTTGGCTCCCTCTTTTTGGCAAAAATTGACAAGCAGCGTCTCAAAACTTTTTATCTCTACATTTTCAAACTCTTGGGTGGCTAGGCGAGCCATACGCACGCGTGTTGCTATATCAAACATCGGCCTTTTCTCTTGTGAGAGTGCCACTGCCACGATAACGTGATCGAAAATCTTTGCCGCTCTTTTTATGATGTCTAAATGGCCATTGGTGATGGGATCGAAGGTGCCGGGATATATTACTTTTGTCATGGTTGCCATCTTTTATAGAGATCGTTTTCTATGCCAACGAGATCAAACCATTTGCCAATGAAAAAACTCTCCATATCTTCTAAACTTTGTTGATCGCTATAATATGCAGCAACTGGTGGAGCTATTATAACATTTAGCATTGCTAATTTATGCATATTTTCTAATGCAATTGGGCTAAAAGGCATCTCTCGAGGGGCAAGCAACAACTTTTTTTGCTCTTTGATTATGACACTTGCGGCCCTTGTGGTGAGGTTGTCTGCAATGCCTGCCGCAATTTTTGCCAAGGTATTCATGGAGCAAGGAATCACCATAAGTACATCGAGCCCGAAGCTGCCACTTGCAGGCCCAGCCCAGATATCTTCATCATAAAATATGTTCTTTTGTTCGTTTTTTGCCACTGCTTTGGCATTTTTGGTAATTATGAGATATTTTTCATGTGTTTTTGGTATTGCTTCGAAGGTCTTGATGCCAAGATGGATACCGCTTGCACCGGAGATTGCAACAGCTATTTTCAAAAGTAAGCCTTCATGAAGAAAACTGGAGCGGGAGACGGGATTCGAACCCGCGACCCCCTCCTTGGCAAGGAGGTGCTCTAGCCTCTGAGCTACTCCCGCAGTGGTACCGGGGGAGGGACTCGAACCCTCACGGGCAAAAGCCCACGAGATTTTGAGTCTCGCGTGTCTACCAGTTTCACCACCCCGGCAATGGGATTGAAATGGTAGCAAAAAAAAGTTTAAAGTTTTTTTAACCCAAAGGCGGGTGCCTTTGGGATTATTTTGCTACCGCTTCTTTAAGTTTTTTACCTACTTTGAATTTAACGACTCTAGTAGCTGGAACTTTTACGACCTTGTTGGTTCCGGGAACTTTCGCTTCTCTTGGAGCTCTTGTAGTAGTTGTGAAGGTACCAAAACCGATGAATGCAACATCTTCGCCTTTTTTCAACGCTTCAGTTATCGTCTCTAGTGCCGCTTCGATAACTTTTTGGGTATCCTTTTTTGATAATCCAGCTTTTTCAGCTACAGCTTGGACAAAATCGCTCTTTTTCATAGCACATCCTTTGGATAAAATTTCATTACACTTAAATTCTACAAATATTTTTTAAAAAATTCAAGGAAATTTCTGTGAAAAATACAAAAAAAGTATCGAAAATAGGCATTTTTACTCTTTAAGTTCCA
>WGBC01000010.1 GCA_015494535.1 Nitratiruptor sp.
CTCAAAAGATCCTCAAAGATACTGGGGAACTTATTATCCAATACGCCATCACCAACGAAAATGAAATCCTGCTCCTCGCCAAACGCTGGCTGCCGCACATGCGCATCATCAAACCCCAAAGCCTGCAGCAAAAGCTCCTAAAACTTGTAAAAAAATATCTTAGCGACAATTCCTGACGCTCAAACTTCATACAATCTCCAAAAACAAAAGGAGATTGTATGAGAAAACTTTGGATTGTAGTAATTGCAGGGGCTGTGCTTTTTAGTGGATGTGCCAAAAAGGCTGAAGACATAAGCGCGGCGTATGTTTCCCCGATGCGTTATAGCAGCTATAGCTGCGAGCAGCTGGAGAACGAAATGGATAGGCTCAGCCACCATATTAGCGAAGTAGCAGATGCCCAAAACAAAGCCCACAAAAGAGATGTAGCGGCTACCACTGTGGGGATGCTGGTATTTTGGCCAGCGCTCTTTTTCCTTGCAAGCGGGGACAAGGCAGAAGAGCTTAGCCGCCTCAAAGGAGAATACGAAGCCCTCATGGAGGCTGGCAATCGCAAAAACTGCGCCTTTTATACCAGGCTCAAAGAGGCAGAGCATGCGGGCGATTAGCCTCTATCTTCTCTGCTATGATATTGCCGATCCCAAGAGGCTTGCACGTGTGCGCAAGGTGGCTTATAGTTTTGCCTTTGGCGGGCAAAAAAGCGCGGTGGAGTGCTATTTGGATGAGAGGATGCTGCGTGCTTTGCAAAGGCGGATTTTTGCCCAGATCGATCCCCAAAAGGACAAAATCAACATTTTCAAAATCAAAAAAGATGCCATTCTCCTTGGCAAAGCCAAGCAACTTCCCTTTGACAAAGGAACGATCATAGTATGAACCGAGTCATCATCGACAAAAATGCTTCTCTTAAACTTCATGGCAAAACCCTCATTGTGGATGATATGAAGCTGCCATTGCGTCTTATTGATATGCTCATCATCTCACACAAAGCCGATATTTCTCTCAAAGAGCTATCCAAAATTGTGCGAAGCGATATAGCGGTGCTTGTCGTGACGTCAAGTCCCAAAGAGTTCATCCATATACAAAAGCGCTACTTCAAAAACGCCCATCTCAAAGAGTCCCAATATCAAGCTCTCAATCGGCGCACCAAGATTGCCAAAGCAATTCTTGCCAAAAAGATCCAAAACTCCTCTTTGACACTCCATAAACTCAGGCTCTCTAAGCTCGATGAGAAATATATGCAAGAGCTGCAAAAGGCTACCACGCTCGATCAACTCATAGGGATTGAAGGAAGCGTAGCAAGAGACTATTTTCGCCGCTACTTTACGCTCTTCTCTCCCGCACTCTCCAAAGGCAAGCGTACCAAAAATCCGCCTTTGGATCCCATCAATGCTATGCTCTCATATACCTATACCATCTTCTATTTTGAGATAGCTACTTGGCTCAATTTCTATGGATTTGAGCCGCTTATTGGCTATTTGCACCGATCCTTTAGAGATCATCTGGCGCTAAGCTCCGATATATTGGAGTGTTTGCGAGCAGATATCGACCTCTTTGTGGCTAGGCTGTTTCTCGATAACCATATCAGTGCCAAAGACTTCACCAAAAAAGGCGGCGTCTACCTCACACCCACAGCAAGGAAAAATCTATGGCATCATCTCAAACCATTCATCGAAGCAAAAGAGCAAACCATCAAAGATCACATCGCCTGCATCAAAAAGATGATAGAAAACGACTCATCATCACCGCAGGTACAAGAGTAAGGCTCTTTGATGGGTATGTGCAGCTTATAAAAGACAAAACCCAATACAATATCGCTCTTTTTCATATCAAAGCTATATATTTCCAACTAGGCGCAGATGTGAGTTTGAGAACTCTATGGCATCTTACCAACTATTTTGGCGTCTATTTTATAGATGGGCGCAATTTCATCATTGGCAAGGTGAGCAGATTTGAAAAAGCGTGATTACCTGATTTGTTATGATATATCCGATCCTAAAAGGCTTGCCAAAATTGCTAAATATTTGGAAAAAGAGGCTATTCGCATCCAATACTCCATCTTTTTGGCAAAAGGCGCTACCAAAGAGGGCATCTATGCCATTGCTCAAAATCTGGTAGAGATGATTGATCCCAAAGAGGATGATGTGCGCATCTATGAGATCGAGGAAAACACCGCAGTGATGGGAAAGGCATACGATGTGGATGAGATATTCATTATCAATCATTAAAGATTCGCTTAAGGTTTCATCAAATTGCAAAATACCCATTTTGTGGGGAACAAATTTCTCGAAAGGGGCGATTTTGAACATTAAAGCAAACTTTAAGAAAAGTAGCGTTACACTAAAGTATCGAATTTATGGGTGTTTGACAACTC
>WGBC01000011.1 GCA_015494535.1 Nitratiruptor sp.
CGTCGTATCTATCAAAGTCTACAATAGTAATATCGTGGATACCACTTCTATAGAGACAATCAAGAGCGAAGCTTCCCACCCCGCCAACGCCAAGGATCAAAACTTTGGCTTTTTGAAGTCTCGCAAAATCTTCGCCAAAAAGCTCCCTGCACCTTGCAAATCTCATAACCAACTCTTTAATTTCTCTATCTCTTCATAGGCTGTGAGATCTGCTTTGATGGGCGTAACGGAGACGAAGCCTCTTGCGATTGCCTCGAAATCGCAATCTCTTTGCTCGCTTGGCACCCACTCAAGCGGATGCAGCCCTAACCACCAATACTCCAGTCCCCTGGGATTTCTATGAAGATGCGCTTCATTGGCATAGAGCCTGAATCCAGCTTTCGTAATCTTATACCCTTTTACCTCTTTTACAGGTGGGACGTTGATATTGAGAAGCTTTCTTTTACCGAGTGGGAAGCCTTTATGCAAGATCTTTTCAGCGATTTCGAAAGCTATCCTTTTGGCGTTGTCATAGCCAATGTTCATCTCCGTCTCTTCGCAGTTGTTGTTGCATACTTGGCTAATGGCAAAAGAGGGAATATCATACAAAGCCGCTTCCATAGCTCCCGCCACGGTACCGGAGTAGGTGATATCCTCTCCCATGTTTGCGCCTCTGTTGATGCCGCTTACTACGAGATCGGGTTTTTT
Source organism: Nitratiruptor sp. (assembly GCA_015494535.1). Taxonomy (GTDB): domain Bacteria; phylum Campylobacterota; class Campylobacteria; order Campylobacterales; family Nitratiruptoraceae; genus Nitratiruptor. The sequence continues at coordinate 688 of WGBC01000011.1, forward strand.
TGCATCGCCATAGAGTGCGTGCAGAGCCAAATAGACGCAATCACTGGGAGTTCCCTCTTCAAGTTTATAGAAACTATCTTCTATTTCGATGAAGCGAAGGGGTTTTGTGAGCGTGAGGCTGTGGCCGCAAGCGCTTTTCTCGCTAGCAGGCACTACGATTGTTACATTGCCAAGCTCTCGCATTGCCTCTATCAACGCTTTGAGTCCTTGAGATTCAAAGCCATCGTCGTTCGTGATTAAAATCTCTTTCATCCTATCCTTTCAATTATTATGGTATAGAGTGGTAACAGAGGTATGAAAAGCAGCGTCGTTATGAAAATGAGCGCTGTCACTACGAGTTCCTTGCAGTGATACAGTGCCGCTAGGTTTACGTTAGCGACCGCCAAAGGCATCATAATCTCCATAAAGAGAATCTTTTTGTTGAGGTTCTCAAGCGGCAAAAACTGCAGCACCATATAAGCAATGAGCGGTAATGCAACAAATTTCATGATGCTTACAGCTGTAATTAATCGCCTATCAAGCAGATGCAAACGAATTTTGGCAAGATAAAAGCCAAAGATGAGCAGCTGTATCACAATAGCGGCAAAAGCTCCCATCTGCAAAAACATATCGAGCGTTCTATCGGGTTTAAATCCTTGGAGGTTGAGCACGATTGCCAAGAGAGCAAACCAAAGAATTGGGAGTTTGATGGTATTGATGATTGACTTTTTCGCATCAAAACTCCCCCTTGAATAAAAGTATGCCCCAAAGCTATAGACCATGAAAACATTTGCAAGGTTGATAATGGTAGTGTATGGCAGGCTCTCTTCTCCAAACAAAGCTATGCCAAGCGGCACCCCAAGGTTGCCCGTGTTGCCAATGACAGAGGAGACAATAAAGATGGATCTATCTTTTTGATCGCTAAAAAAGATTTTAGCCAAAAAATAGTTAATGGTAATAATAAGTAAAGAGAGGGCAAAGAAGATAAAGGGCGAAAGAGCTAAATCGAAATCTATCTCTTTTTTGAGCAGCCCCCAGAACGTCAAGAATGGTTGGAAAATATAGACGGAGAGAATAACGAGGCTCTTTTCGTCGACTCTCTCTTTGAAGATTTTTTTGGTTATATAGCCTATGACAATGAAGCAGTAGACGAAAAAGACGGCTTTGAAGCTATCCATGTATCTCTCTTGCCGCGTTTCTTGCGCTGCCATGTTGAAGATAGGCGCGAAGCTCTTTTGATTTTTCCAAGAACGCTTTTGGATCTGCCTCTTTGTAAGCCAAGAGGAGATTTTCCACATTTACATCCTCTTGCAAAAACTCCGGATGCATGTTGCCAAGCATGATGTTGGCAAGACCCACTCTATCGATATGCGCGAAGCGTTTGGCTATGAAGTAATCGAGCGGCTTTGCTATGTAGCAAAGAGCCAAGGGCGTACCAATGAGAGAGGCTTCCAAGGTGGCCGTGCCGCTACAGACAAAGGCAAACTCCGCTTGAAGTAGGGCTTCGTAGGGATTGTGCGAGATGGAAAAGTCGCTTATGTCGCCATAGATTGAGGTATGTAGGTGCGTTGGCACTACTAAAATTGCTTCTTTGTCGATCCTTTTTCTCACCTCTTTGAATATTGGCATGAGGGCTTTGATTTCCGAGACTCTGCTGCCTGGCATGAAGACTACTTTATCACTTTTTGTAACTTCTTGTTTGAACTTTGGAATTTCGTCAAGAAGCGGATGGCCTACATATTTGATGTTGTAATCTTTTGAATAGTAAGCTGGCTCAAAGGGCAAGATGGAGAGGGCTCTGTCCACATACTTTTCGATTGTCTTAATCCTACCTCTCCTCCAAGCCCAGGCTTGCGGGAGGATGTAGTAGATGATCTCTTTTTCGGGATAGCGTTTTTTTATAGCTTTTGCCAAAGGGAGATTGAAGCCGCTGGCATCGATAAGAAGTACCTTGTTAGCTTGTGATGCGAGCTCTACCATTTGGTCTTTGAGGTGCAAAAAGAAAGGTATTTTCCTTAGCACATCCACGAACCCCATCACCGAGAGCGATTGGAGATCTATTATGGGATTGCCGAGACTCTTATCGAAGATTCCTATCGGTTCATACTCCAAAAGTGGTAGAAGATGGCTTAGGTGGAGGTTCGCGGACTTCTCGAAAGCGCTCACTAAAATTTTCATCAACTCTCCCTAAAAGTTGGTATAATTATAGCAAAAAAGGGATAGGCGGCATGGAAAACAAAGAGCCGATGACGGAGTATGGCTACAAAAAAATCCAAGAGGAGTTTGAAGCCCTCAAAGAGGAGCGACCAAAGGTAGTAGAAGAGATTGAACGAGCAAAAGAGCATGGAGATTTAAGAGAGAATGCGGAGTATCATGCCGCAAAAGAGCGTTTGGCATTCATTGATGCAAGGCTTGCGGAACTCTCCGATCTCATGGCGCGCGCACAGGTAATTGACCCATCCAAACTGCCTCACAACAAAGTTGGCTTTGGATCTACGGTGAAACTCCTTGATATCGAAGAGGATGAGGAGATCGAATATACGATAGTGGGATCGACAGAGAGCGATCCGGAACATGGCCTTATCTCCTACAACACTCCGCTTGCGCGTCAACTTATCGGCAAAGAGGAGGGAGATGAGATCACCGTGAGACTGCCAAAGGGCGAGATAGATTTCGAGGTGCTTGAAGTCTACTACAAACCAATCGAATTTAAGAAGTAGCGATGCAGTATAGAGTTGCAGTTGTAGGAGCCAGCGGCTATACGGGAGTAGAGCTTATTAAGATGCTTCTTGCTCATCCCCATTTCAAGATTAGCTATATCTCAAGCAGCGAGGGCGATGAGTCTATAAGTGCTTTGTATCCAGCTCTTAGCGAAATATTCGATGAGGTTTTGCAAAAAACGGATATCGAAGCCATCAAAGAAAAAGCAGATTTAGCCTTTTTGGCTCTTCCTCACAAAAGTGCCATGGAGGTGGCAAAGCCACTGTTAGAGGCTGGTGTAAAAATTGTGGATCTCTCGGCAGATTACCGTTTGAAGCTTGAAAACTACGAAGCTTTTTATACCAAGCATACTGATCCAAAGCATTTAAAAGATGCGGTTTATGGCTTACCGGAAATCAATAGAGAGAAAATTGAAAAAGCTTCTTTAGTGGCGAATCCCGGCTGTTATCCCACAGCTACGCTGCTCTCTCTCGTTCCATTCTTGCCCTATCTTGATCTCTCTTATCCTTTAATGATAGATGCAAAAAGCGGAGTGAGTGGGGCTGGCAAGAAATGCTTTAGTAAAACCCACTACGTCACAATCAACGAAAACGTCTTTGCATACAATCCTATCAAACACCGTCATAGCATCGAAATCAAAGAAAAGCTAGAACTCATAGCAAAAGAGCTAGTGGATCTCGTTTTTGTGCCGCACTTGCTCCCAATTACGAGAGGCATGCTTGTGGATAGCTATGTTTTACTCAAAGAGCCAATAGATCCCCTTGAAGTTTTGCAAGATTTCTATGCAAACGAGCCCTTTGTGCGTATCAAAAGTGAGCCGGTGGATGTGAAAGCGGTGGCGGGTACGCATTTTTGCGATATTTTTGCAAGAAGAGAGGGCAAAAAACTCTTTATTAGCAGCGCAATAGACAATCTACTTAGAGGTGCTAGCTCGCAAGCTATAGCAAACGCCAACATTATGATGGGGCTTGATGAAACCGTCGCCTTGCCAAAAATCGCCTATATCCCTTAAAGATGGTGCCGTCTTCATAGCCGATGCACATTATCAAAAGGGAGTGCGAGAGGAGTTTGAGGAGTTTATCGAGAGGCTGCAAGCTCCTCAAATCTTTTTGGTTGGAGATATTTTTGATCTGTTAGTTGGCAAAGTCTCCTATACTCTGCAAGAAAACAAAGATATGATCCAAAAGCTTCAAAACCTAGCCAAAAGGAGTGAGTGCTACTATCTTGAGGGCAATCATGACTTTTTACTCCAAGATGTTTTCCCACAAATGAGAGTTGTCTCGCGCTTTGAGCAACCTCTTTTTTTGCAAGCTAATCAAAAGCGCATAGCCTTGGCGCATGGAGACATCCATATATATGGGCTGTATAAGCGCTATATCGAGATGCTGCATAAAGATTTCGTGATTGAGACGCTAAATTTTTGCGACATTGGTGGTTGGATTAGCAAAAGAATTCAGCGCTACAACGCTTCTAAAAATCTTTGCAAATTAATAGAAGATTTTGCAGTGATTGCCAAGAAACGGCTAAGTTTCTACGATACCGATATCGTGATCGAAGGGCATTTTCATCAGCGAGTGATGTTGGATTTTGGCAAGAAGCGTTATATCAACCTCCCATCTTTTGTCTGCACCAAGGAGATACTGCTTTTTAGGGATGAAGAGTTTAGTTTTGTTCGAATGTGACTCCTACGCGAAACATAATCCTGTAGCTTGGAGCAAAATTGTTTTCATAGCGCCATAGCACCGCGGGCGAAATTTGGTAGAAAATCCATTTGCGATAGAAAGTATCTGAATAATCGAAGCCAAGATAGAAGTAGCCAAGCCTATAGGAGGAGGTTTTTGAGGCGAAACAGTAGACTTCTGTATGGGGCGTGAGTAGGCTTTGCTCCCCCAAAGAGTGGTAGATTTTTAGCGCGTGAACGACTTGATGCTCGTTGTCTGGCTCTTGACGGTAGCGGTAGCTGTTTTCAAAAGAGAAGAGATCAATTGGCGAGAGCTTGTACTGGTAGTTGGCAAAGGCTTTGTTATCTATTTTTCTATCTAGAAAATATCGCAGCTCATCCCCGAAATAGAGCCAATGTTTGTGAAAATAAAGCGTATGTTCCCATCCAACGGCTATGAAAGGATCGGGGGTGATTTTATTAAACCTAATACCTGCTTTGTAGCGTAAATTCGCAAAAGTGATATACTGCAATCCGAAGAGAAATGAGGTATTATCGATAGAGTCTTGGATATTTTTCCCACTTGTCTCATCGATCGTATCACTTCTTTTGTAATCTTGTATAAAGATGTGTAGCTTCTTTTGGGTTCTGGGAAACTCTAAATCTGCCTTGATATTAAACTTAAATTGTCCATCCTGTTTTGTCTCAAGAATTGTATCGATGGAGGTACGAATAGTAAAGTGCTGTTTGATACTCTCGTTGGAGTCACTTAAGAAGATATCGAGTTTTTGTAGTGTTTGTGCAATCCATTGATTGATATCAGAATAGCGCGTATCGATGATATTTTGAGCTTGCAAAAAAGAGTAAAACAATACTAAACTAAGAAAGTATCGCATCTGCCAACTCGAACTTGTTTGCTGTCATGATATGGATTTTTGGATGGAGATCTTTTAACTCTGTAAAGAGTTCTTTGCTTAAGGCGAATCCCACTTCATACTCCTTTTTCTCTCCCTCTTTATGTGCTTTGTAGAGTTCATCAATCCATACTCTTGGCACGTTGATGCCAGGAACATGGGAGGCGAGGAATTGAGCTGTTTTGAGCTTCGTGATAGGGAAAAAGCCAAATATGAGCTGCGCTTTGGCTCTCTCTCCCTCGAATGGGCTTTTTGCTTCGTCGAAGAGCAGCAGCAGTCTCTTGGCATTTTCTATATCGAATACCGGCTGTGTGATGATGCCTAGTGCGCCGTGTTCTATCTTTTTTTTGAATTTTTTCAGTAAGGTCGTAGGATTTTTCGCGTAGGCGTTGCTCACGGCAAAAGGGTAGATCCTCTTTGGCTTGATGCTAAACTCCTTGCCGGCATAGTCAATCCCTGCGTTAAAGAAGCGGATAATATCGAGCAGCAGGGTACTGTCTCCCTCGAAACACCCTTTTGTATTTGGTTGATCGCTGATTTTTGCCGGATCGCCAGTAAGAGCCAAAATAGCTCTTACATCGAAATCGTTTGCTCCCAAAAGATCCGATTGTAGGGCAATTTTGTTGCGATCACGCATACTCATGGTGGCAATGACCGGCTTTTTGTAGCGCTGCTGCAGCTTGATGGCTGCAAGGATTGCGTTGTATTTGAGTTTGGCGAGGGGATTGTCTGTGGTGGTAAAGGCATCTACTTTTTTATGCAGTTTCAGAGAATCTATTTTTTCTATGATGTTGTTCAACGTTGGCAGATGCCCCGGCGTGGTTTCCAAGGTTATGTAGGTATCACCACGCAGCTTCTCTAAGAGTTCCTCAAACATTACACCCCTTTTTTGTTATTATTTTATTGCACTATTGGTTAAATTAGCGTAAAAGGAAATAGATGGGTTTGTGTGTTTTTGATTTTGACTCAACGCTTATGGATGGAGAGACGATAGATTTTTTAGCTGGAGCTTTGGGGCTGCAGGAGAAGGTGGCAGAAATTACGGAGATGGCCATGCGAGGCGAGCTTGATTTTTTTGAAAGCCTCATAACTAGAGTGAAGTTACTTGAGGGCTTGGAAGTAGAGAAGGTGGATGAGATCTGCCACTCTTTGCCCTATATGCCGGGAGCCAAAGAGACGATAGCCCAGCTCAAAAAGCTTGGCCATACTGTGGTTGTCTTTAGCGGTGGTTTTCGCAACGCCACATCTTATGCCAAGGAGATTTTGGGATTCGATGCCGATTTTAGCAATGTTTTGCATGCAAAGGATGGCAGGCTCACGGGTCTTGTGGGTGGAGATATGATGTTTGATTTTAGCAAGGGGGATATGCTTCTTAGACTGCAAGCGATTCTTGGCGTAAGCCCAAAAGATACCATAGTAGTAGGAGATGGTGCAAACGATCGTAGTATGTTCCAGCACGCTAACAAAAAGATCGCCTTTTGCGCCAAGGAGATACTCAAAAAAGAGGCCAATATCGTGATAGACAAGAAGGATTTAAGAGAAATTTTACAATATCTATCATAGAATGAGTTATTATGAGAAGAATAATACTTGCGCTACTACTATGTAGCCTCTTTTCTTTTGCTGCAAACAAGGAGCGTACCATGCAACTGCTCTCTCCCGCTTTCAATCATGGCGAAGCGATTCCTGTCAAATACACATGCGATGGAGAAGATATCTCCATTCCTTTGGTTTTCGAAAACGTTCCACCAGAGGCCAAAAGCATAGCTATTATCATGGATGATCCAGATGCGCCTATGGGGGTGTTTGTGCATTGGGTGATATACGATATACCGGCTACAATGCAGGGATTGCCAGAAGGAGTCCCAGGATATCCTGAGCTTGAATATGGCATCAAGCAAGGACGCAACGATTTTGGCAAAATTGGCTATGGTGGCCCGTGTCCTCCATCCGGCGTGCATAGATACTACATCAAAGCCTATGCGCTCGATCGCGTCCTTGAATTGCAAGCGGGGCTTGGCAAACGCGAGTTACTCCAAATCATACGTCCTTACATTATCGACCAAGCTATCTTGATGGGAGTCTATGGCAGGTAAAATACACGTAGGCACCAGCGGCTTTTATTATGAACATTGGCGCGGTGCCTTCTATCCCGAAGATCTGCCAAAGAGGAAATTTTTCGATTACTTCGTACAACATTTTGATACGGTGGAGATGAACTCTACCTTCTACCATTTGCCAAAAGCCAAAAGCGTAGAGCACTGGGGCCAAAAAGCACCGAAAGATTTTCTTTTTAGCTTCAAGGCTTATCGTTCGATTACACACTATAAAAAGCTGCAAGGATGCAGAGAGGATCTCTATCTCTTTTTGCATCTGCTCAAACCCATTAAGCATAAAATTGGCATGATACTCTTTCAACTGCCTCCTTCTTTGCACAAAGATATCCAGCGTCTGGCAAACTTTTTGCACATATTGCCAAGAGGCTACCATTACGCCATAGAGTTTCGCCATAGAAGTTGGTATGAAGAGGAGGTGTATGAGCTTTTACATCGTTTCGATGTGACATTTTGTATCCACGATTATATCGATACGCCCAAAATTATCACCAATCAGCGCATTTATGTGCGTTTTCATGGCACAGAAGGGAGATACAGGGGCGAGTATGGCATGGCTTTACAGGAGTGGGCGGAATTTTTCAAAAAACATCCAAACAAAGAGATCTTTTGCTACTTCAACAACGATTTTGAAGCGGCCGCCATAAAAGATGCTTTGCTTCTACGATCGCTTCTTGAAGCATAGCAAAAAGAGTGGGTAGGCTTTTTGCTTTTGTATTACAAACGGTGTCTCTTCGCACACAAGTTCGAATCCTTGCTCTGAAAAAATCTCAACAAGCCAATCTACATCGAAGCCAAAGTGATATACCCCTTCATTGCCTCTATCGTGAAAAGAGCCATCTTCTTTGTGTAAGTCCGCAACACAGATCATGCCTTCTGGTATGATGTATCGGGAGAGTTTTGCTACAAGTTTTGGGATGTCGGGGATGTGGTGAAACGTCATGGAACTCACTATCAGATCGAATCTCTCATCGATATCTTTAAGTGAGGCGTAAGCTTTGATTTTTTGCAAGTTGGGCGATTTTTTGTTGAACTCCTCTACCATTTTTGGCGAGTTATCGATCCCAACGATCTTTTGGGCGATGTCCGTGAGATTGTAGCTAAGCAGCCCCGTGCCGCAGCCAAAATCCATTATTTTTAGATTCTCGCCCGCGCACTTTTTTATATGATCCGCCACGCTTTTGGCTACCGCTACTCTCCTTGCGTTTTTGTCCCAATTTTTTGCTAAAGTATCAAAACTACTCACCCTTAAGCCCCAAACAATTTATTGCGATCCCTCGAATTTTTCTAGCTTGATAGTCAAGTTTGAACCATTTATCAAAAACCTCTTTGGCATCGATGCACTTTGCTTTTTCAAAATCGAGTCTTCCGCTCTCATCTTTTGGGATGAACTGCTCCAAAAACTCGTACATCTCCTGGCGCATCTTTTCATACTTTTTAAATTCCGCCATCGCTTTTTCTTTATCCATATCTCCTCCTTTTTGAGTAAAATTGTATAAAAATTTTGCAAGCTATTAAAGAGTGGGAAGACAAAAAGTTACTATAAGCTAAATTTTCATAAAATATTGCAAACCATTATCGGAGTGTCCTATGATATTAGAGGCAGTGAAGTATATGATTTTGGGTATGGGCGTGGTCTATGTCTTTTTGATAGTGATGGTCTACGTCCTTGATTGGCAGCACAAGCTGCTTTTGAAGTTTTTTCCCGAGAGTTTTGAGGATACGCCTCCTCCATCTCCTACTTCAAAGCGTGACAAGCTCAAGAAAGTGGCTGCAATCACAGCGGCACTGCACCATATGAAAAAATCCTAAAAAGAGGTGAAAATGGCTCAAAAGAAAAAATATATCGATGTGATGGATACCACCTTTCGCGATGGATTTCAGTCGGTTTTTGGTGGTAGGGTATTGATGAAGGATTTCTTGCCGGCACTCGATGCGGCAAAAGAGGTAGGTATTAACCATTTCGAGTTTGGCGGGGGTGCGAGATTTCAGAGCCTCTTTTTCTATCTGAGAGAAAATGCTTTTGATATGATGGATGCTTTCAGAGAAAAAGTCGGCCCCGAAGCAAACCTGCAGATTCTTGCGCGTGGTATCAATACAGTGATGCTAGATACGGGTAGTCGCGAGATGATCGAACTCTTTGCCAGAATGTTCGCGAAGCACGGTACCACAACCGTTAGAAACTTCGACGCGCTCAATGACGTAGACAATCTTGAATATTCCGCAAAGTGCATCAAAAAGTATGGAATGAAACATGAAGTTGTCATTACCATTATGGAGCTTCCTCCTGGATGTGAGGGCGCGCATACGCCAGAATTTTATGAAAAAACTCTTAGAGAAATTTTGGATCGCGGCATCGAGTTTGATAGCCTTGCTTTCAAGGATGCAAGCGGCACCAGCACGCCGCAAAAGGTGTATGAGACTATCAAAATGGCAAGAAAGCTCCTAGGCGACGATGTCCACATCCGCTTGCACACGCATGAGACTGCAGGTGTGAGCGTGGCGTGCTACTTGGCTGCATTGGAAGCTGGCGTAGATGGCATCGATTTGGCGGCTGCGCCAGTGAGTGGAGGAACGAGTCAACCAGACATCATTACGATGCTGCATGCGGTCAAAGGCAAGCCATATGATCTTGGTGGGCTTGATATGGAGAAGGTGTTAGAGTATGAAGAGACGCTCAAAGAGTGCTTGGCCGATTATTTCATCCCACCAGAAGCTACGCAAGTTAGCCCAATGATACCATTCTCTCCAATGCCAGGTGGTGCGCTTACGGCAAATACCCAGATGATGCGCGATAATAAAATCTTGCACAAATACCCGGAAGTTATCAAAGCGATGCGTGAAGTGGTGGAGAAAGGCGGTTTTGGAACAAGCGTGACGCCTGTGAGCCAGTTTTATTGGCAGCAGGCCTTCAATAACGTGATGTTTGGTCCATGGAAGAAGATCGCTCCAGGCTATGGAAGAATGGTATTGGGATACTTCGGCAAAACTCCTGTAGCGCCAGATCCTGAAGTAGTGAAACTAGCAAGCGAGCAGCTAGAACTCGAACCAACTACCGAGAATCCACTCGATATCGCGGATAGAGACGAGACCAAATCTATCGCCTACTGGAAGAAAAAACTAGAAGAAGAGAATATCGAAACTACCGAAGAGAATATCTTCATTGCAGCAGCGTGCGGCGATAAAGGTATTGCATTTTTGAAGGGTGAGAGCCCATTGATGGTGAGAAAACTTAGCGAAATGGAGGAAGAGAAAGTGAGTAAAACGAGCGGAATCTATACAGTGATAGTGGACGGTGAGAAATTTGTAGTCGAGATTGCCGAGGGCAACGTAGAAGTTAAGCCTGAAGCCGAAGCAAAAAAAGAGCCTGAAATCGTGGAAGAGCAAGAGAGTAGGGGTGAAGCAGCAGGCGGTATGACGGAGATTAAATCTGCAGTGCCTGGCAACGTATGGAAGATTTTGGTCAATCCTGGTGACAAAGTCAAAGCTGGTGACAAGATTATGATTCTAGAATCCATGAAGATGGAGATTGATATACCAGCGCCAAAAGATGGTGTGATCGCGCATATTGCAGTGAAAGTTAACGATACAGTCGAAGAAGGCCAAGTACTAGCTACAATGGAGTAAGCAATGAAAAAACGACTACTAACTTTTTTCTTGGCTCTCTCAATTTTTATAATCCCTCTAGGAGCATTGGCTACTGTGGATCATATGGCAAAAGAGAGCCAAAAAATTGAAAAGCATGAAGAGAGCAAAGGCTTTGGTTCGCTTTTGGTCAATTTCTACAAGCAAACAGGGATTTACGCCTTTTTAAATCCAAAAGAGGGCGTGAAAAACGCAAAAGGGGAGAGATAACCAAGTTCCAGCAGAGCTGGGGTAGGATTATAATGATAGGTATCTCTTTTATACTTTTTTATTTGGCGATTGCCAAAGGTTTCGAGCCGCTTCTGCTCATTCCCATAGGCTTTGGTGGGCTTTTAGCGAATATTCCGCTTGCCAACATCATTGGCGATGGTGGATTTATAGGCGAGCTTTTCAAAGCCGGTATCGCCAACGAGCTCTTTCCTATTCTCATCTTTATGGGCGTTGGGGCGATGACGGACTTTGGGCCATTGCTTGCCAACCCAAAAACAGCCCTTTTGGGAGCCGCTGCACAGTTCGGGATCTTTGGAACGCTTGTTGGGGCTGTGGCTTTGAGCCAGTGGGGGATATTTGATTTTAGTATGCAAGATGCGGCTGCCATCTCCATCATCGGTGGTGCAGACGGTCCTACTACAATCTTTATTGCTAGCAAACTTGCTCCCGATCTCTTGGGTGCTATGGCGGTGGCTGCATATAGCTACATGGCGCTTGTGCCTGTGATCCAGCCTCCCATTATGAAAGCCCTCACAACTGAAGAGGAACGCAAAATCAAAATGACAACCAAGAGAAAAGTGAGCAAACTAGAAAAGATGATGTTCCCAATTACCGTTTTGGTCCTCACGATTCTCATCTTGCCAGAGTCTTCACCGCTTATTGGTGCGCTTACGTTTGGTAACTTCGTAAGAGAATCGGGCGTGGTGGAGAGACTCTCAAAGACGCTCCAAAACGAGCTTATCAATATCGTGACCATCTTCTTGGGGCTCAGTGTCGGTAGCAAGCTGGCAGCTGAATACTTTTTGGTGCCAGAAACCCTTGGTATTTTGATTTTGGGGCTTGTGGCGTTTTCCATCGGAACCGCTGCAGGGGTCATCATGGGCAAAATTATGAACAAGCTCTCAAGCGAGCCTATCAATCCGCTTATCGGTGCGGCAGGTGTGAGTGCCGTGCCTATGGCGGCTAGGGTTGCCAATAGGGTAGGTATGGAGAGCGATCCTACAAACGTGCTTTTGATGCATGCAATGGGGCCAAATGTTGCAGGAGTAATTGGCTCAGCCGTAGCTGCTGGGGTATTACTCTCAATCTTCTAAACGCTTTTTGTGCTTCTCTTTTGCAAAGCTCTTTTTTCTTTTGAGCTTTCGCAAAAGATTGGCCTCTTTCAATACATCCTCTCGAATCTCTTCGTTGCTTTTATCACTAAGTGGTGCGTTGGCGCTTCGCTCTACGAACTTTTCAAGCTCTTTAAGGTATTCGCTATTGAGATAGGTTTTTTGAATGGAAGTAAGAGGCTCGAAAATTTTATCTATGAAGCTCATGATCTCCTCTTTGCTGCGCTCTTGCTTGAAAAAATCGACTATCCTATTCGTAAAGCGCTCTAATTCCCTAATATAGCGTAACCGAATAAGTTTATCTTTTTTCATAAAGCGCCTTTGGATATAATATTTCATTTCCAATTATATTTAAAGGATTGCAATGGAGCAAGAGGTAGTAATCGATCCTAAATATATCGAACTGATGATGAATCCTACCAATTATGGCGAAATGAAGGAGTTTGATGCCAAAGGGTATGGCAAAAACCAAGAGAGCGGTGAAATGGTGGTTATCTATCTTAAAGTCGATCCTAAAAATCGCATTATCACGGATATCAAATGGCAGACCAATGGGTGTGGCACCACGCTTGTTAGCGGTGCGCTCTTTAGCGAGGAGTATAAGGGCAAGACCATCGAGAGCGGGGTGGAGTTTACGGAAGCGGTGTTTGAAAAAATCAAAGACAATCCCCCGCCAGATGCAGCCTGCGGTGAGGTGGTAGCAAGAGCTTTCATGGCGGCTGTCAAAGATTATGAAAATAGGCAAAAAGGTATTGAGAGGGAGCATATGGAGTATGTGACTTTGAGTTGTCCTACAGAGGAGCCAAAATGAGAGAGCTGTTTAGAAAAAAGCATGAATTGTGGCTGAGATTTCTCTTTGGAGCACTCTCGCTGCCAAGTGGTGAGATGTCTGATAGATTGATGGATTTTGCTGGGATTGAGTTACGCCATCTCAAATGGTTGGCTCAGAAAATGATCGAAGAGGGGCTCGATTTTGATTGGGACAGGGAGAATTTCTCCATCGCGCATATCTCATCAAAGGGGCTTTGCGAGAGCCTACAAGAGGAGCTACGCAAGGTGCAAAGAGGCTATGGCGTGGGAGAGCTCTTTGAGAGGATGGTAAGCGATGAGAAATATATGCTTTTTATGCTTGAAAAGATGCATAGCGAGGATATCGCCATCAGCGCTTTTGACAAGAGACTATTTTATGAAGGGTTGGATGAGGGCAGCAAAAATGCCCTCATACAGTTTCTCTTTGAAGAGCTCTACAAAGAATATGAACTTATCGTTACCTATTTTTACTCTGCGATGCATACCGACAGCATTCACCTTTATAAAGTATTCGAAGACTTGATTAACGAATCGATCTACCATCTCAAATCTTTCGCGCTTCTCATGGCGAAGCTTGGCATCTTGTCGCTTCCTAGAGTGGTGATGAAAGAGGTCTATAAATTTGAAGACTTGAAAGAGTTCTTGCAAAAAGGAATAGAGGAGGAGATTGCGGCAAAAGAGCAGTGTTTGGCTTTGAGTCAGGCTGTGAAGGATGAGGAACTGAGCCGCTTTTTCGATTTTATCAACAATCAAGAGGATTACCACATAGTGCTTATGCAAAAAGCCATCAAAATGCTTTAACGAAGAGGTTACGAAAATTAGCTAAAACTAGAGCATGAAAAAGCTGTTTCTCATTAGCGTGGTATTATCGGCTTTACTGTTTGGGCAAAATGGTGAGAACAACGCCAGCACTTTTGATATAGACAAAGAGATTGAAAAGATCATGCAAGCGCCTCCCCAGAAGAGGCGTATTTTGATGAACGAGCTGAAAAGAAAGATTTTCGAGCTCAATCTCGAAGTGCAGTCCTCCCATCTCATCAATCTACAACATCTCCTTAATAGACAAATCAAACATAGAGGATTACGATGAAAAAAGTGATATTGATATGCCTATGTGTTTTATCTATTTTTGCGAACGAGTATAACGACGATGATCTAGATGGCGTGCCAAATAGCCTCGATCGCTGTCCAAATACACCTTTTAGCGATATTGTAGATGAGTATGGTTGCAGCATAGAGAGACTTATAAAACCAAAAAGCTATGATATCTATTTTGAGTATGTCTATATACGAGATAATGATATTATAGATTTTAAAGAGAATGATTATATTTTTAGTGCTACACTCTATAGGAATAATTTTGATTTTAGTATTACCACAACCTACTTTGACAATAGCCTCAAACATGGATTTTCTGATACAAGTATTAAAATAGAATACCGCTTTACTCCTACACCTATGTGGGATCTCTATGTTGGGACAGGAGTTGATCTTCCTACATATAATCGTAATGGAAATTTTCTTGACTATAACCTATTTATAGATAACGAATACTACTATAAAGGAGTTAAATTCTTTGTGGGAGGTTATTATACCTTTACAAGAGATAAATATCGTTCAAAAAGGTTGCAAAATCCATATGGTATGTATATTGGATTGGAAAGTTATTATAAGCGCTGGAGTTTTGATATAGCACTACTACACTCCAAAAGCAAGTTTCAAACCCATAGTAATATCCTTTATACAAAGATAGAAAAAAGTATCACTAAAGGCTACTACATCTATGCCACATTCTCCAAAGGCTTAACCCATAAAGCAATAGATACTATTGTGAGCATAGGTTTTGGTAGAAGGTATTAGTAACGTTTGCTTAACATAATTATAACTCCTCGCTAACGTCTTTTATGAAATAATTACAGTAACAATTTTGAAAAGGAGAAAAAATGAAAAAGGGATTGTTTATTAGTTTAATTGCTGCATCTGTATTGAGTATCGCACAGGCTGATACGATTGAACGGATTAGTACAGGCTGGATAGATATGCCAGAAATTGAAGAACATATGGCTGATAGTAAAGAAAAAATAGAAGATAAAGTGGAGGAACAGAAGGAGTATAAAGAAGAAGCAAAAGAGGAGTACAAAGAAGAGAATAAAGAAGATAAAGAGCAGAAAGAAGAATATAAAAAAGATAAAGAGCAGAAAAGCACGGATTATATGGCTACGGCCCAAGAGATGATAGAGCATCAAAATGAGTATAAAACTACTTATGGCTACGAAGAGAATAAAACAGCACAAATGCAAGAGGAGATGAAAGAGAATAAAGAAGAATATAAAGAGGAATATAAAGAAGATAAAGAGCAGAAAGAAGAATATAAAGAGCAAAAATCAATCTCTTTGGTGGATTTAATTGATGATGAGCAAGAGCAAGTTATGCAGTCTATGCCTGAAGATGTAAGAGAAGTTTTACATGAAGCTGAAAAAGCTATGAAGCTTTACAAAAAAGAGGAGCTATTTAAAGAGTTTAACCTCACTGATGTGACCGATTTGCAAGATCCTCAAATTAAAGAAGAGATCCAAAAATTGGTTGAAGAGGCTAAAAAAGAGCGAGAACAAGAGGTGAGTCAAAAATTGATTCAAAAAAGAGTTGCAGAGGTAGCAGGAGAGTTTATTAGAATAGGTGATGGTCAATACGATTGGGCATTTGTAACAAAAAGTGGAGAGGTCTATAAGCTTGCTGGAGTAACAGAAAATGGAACATTTAAATATGAAAAGCTACCAGGCGTAGAGGGAGTAATTGATAGCAGTGGCACTGTCTCAATTGAGCCTGTGCAGATTACAAGCAGTATAGAAGCCCAAATTGCTAATAAAGAGTTTAATGGATATGCTTTTGCAAAATATAACGATCCTCAAGAGAGCGGTTTTGATTGGATAGTAGTAGTTGATGGTAAAGTCTATAAGCTTGAGGGGTATGATGAAGCTACTGGAAGCTTTGTGTATACACCTGCTACCGAAGTGACGGCAGAGACACAAGGTGATGAAGTGATCTTGCTTCCAGGACAAGAGGGCTAATCCCTCTTTGTCAGCTTTTCAATAAATTCCTCTAGCTTCTTCCAAGTCTCTTCTAATTCCAAAATATTCGCATGTTGTGCATCGGCGATAGTGTAGACTTCTTGTAAATTTTTGATGCATTTTATTAGCTCGTTTGTCGTAGCTGGTGGCGTGGTGGTATCGTTCTGGGCTAAGAGGATGAAGACTTTTGCGTCGCTTTTTTGGATGTATTGGCAAGTAGGCAAAGGGTGGCGAAGAAAATATGTTATTGGGCAATAGGGGTATTTGAGTTTGGCTAGATGAGTGATAGAGTGAAAAGGCGTGATGAGAATGACGCCATCGACGCTATTATTGGAGGCGATGAAACTTGCCACAGCGCTACCTAGGCTTCTGCCAATGATGATATTTTTTTTGGTTTTGAATCGATCGAAGATTTTTTGGGCTGCTTGCAAGATCGCTTCTTGGGATGGGGTGCCTTTTGAGTTGGCGTATCCTGGATAGTTGAATGTAACGCTGTTGTAGGGGAATTTTGATAGGTTGTTGAGTGCTAGCAAAGCATTGTTGGCATTGCCGCCAAAGTAAAAGATCGTAGTATCGCTTTTTTTATCTACGATGCCAACCTCTATGCCATCGATAAAAATCACCTTTACTTGCGGATTAAGCGCTACCTCTTTGGGAGCAAGGTTTGGACGAAAAATGATCTTTTCTTGAAAAAAATAGAGATAGAGGCAAAAGCCGATATAGCCAAAGAGAATGGCGAGCAGTATCCACTTCATGATAGCCTGTGTTTGTAGTCGCAGTAATCGAATCTTCTTACAATCTCAAAATCCCCATCTTTTCTTACCAGCGCCAAAGATGGCAGACGAATGCCATTGAATGTGGTGTTTTTGACAAATGTGTAGTGGATCATATCTTCGAAAATGATTTTTTGTCCAATCTGCAAAGGCTCATCGAAGCTGTAATCTCCTATTACATCACCTGCTAAGCAGCTGTTGCCCCCAAGACGATACGTATAGCGCTTCTTGCCTGGCTTGCTAGCGCCTCTGACTTCCGGGCGATAGGGCATAGCAAGGACATCTGGCATATGCGCTTCAGCCGAGGTGTCCAGGATTGCAATATCGATGCCATTGTGCACAATATCCAATACCGAAGCCACTAATACTCCTGTTTGCCAGCCCACAGCTTCGCCGGGCTCGAGGTAAATCTCCACATCATATTTTCGTTTGAAATCTAAAATGAGATCAATTAACAGCTTTATGTCGTATCCCTCTTTGGTGATGTGGTGCCCTCCGCCAAAATTTACCCATCTGCATCGAGGCAAAAACTCGCCAAATTTTTCCTCCACAGCTTGCAAAACGCCAGCTAGAGACTTGGCGCTCTCTTCGCATAGTGCGTGAAAATGCAGTCCCTCGATCGTATTGTCCCAGTAGAAATTGGCTCTTGTTACTCCAAGCCTGCTCATGGGAGCGCAAGGATTGTAGAGATCTACTGGAGCTGCGGAGAATTCTGGATTGATACGCACGCCTATGGAGGTGTTTGGATTGGTGGCTTTGGCGATTTTTTTGTATTTTTGCAGTTGCGCCATGGAGTTGAAAACCAGATGATCGCTCATTTTGGCTATGAGTTCAATCTCATCATCTTTGAAAGCTGGTGAGTAGGTGTGCACCTCTTTGCCAAGCTCCTCGAAAGCTAGCTGACACTCCCATAGCCCACTGGCTGTGGCACCTGCCAGATAGTTTTTGATCAGATCGAAGGTGCTCCACATGGCAAAGCCCTTGAGTGCCAAGATCACCTTCGCACCGCTTCGTTTTTGCACATCGTCTAAAATCTGCAGGTTTTTCTCCAGCAAAGTTTCCTCGCACACGTAGCAAGGAGTTGGTATCTTATCCAATAACGCTTCTATCTTACTTTGCACCAAAAACCTCTTTGAGCAGTTTCGTACTTCTTGCCATAGGATTTGTGCGGATCGCCTCTTCTTGCTTGGCGATCATCGTATAGAGACCTTCAAGCGTGCGGTTGGTAACGTAGCTAGAGAGGTCTTGCTCTTCTACTTTTTTGGGTGAATTCATCCCTAGAGCGCCCAGGGCTGCTTGGACTTGAGAGTTTTGCGTGAAGGTGGGCGCATATTTGTTGTAGTAGCTCATGACCGTTTGATAGTATTTGCTCACTTGCTCATGTTCCATGTGTTTTTTGATAATGGGTGCAATTTTTTTGGCAAGCTTGTCGCCAGCATGGGTTTTGAAATATTGGGTGATGGCGTCTTTTTTATCGCTCAAAATCAGTTCTTCGGCATCTTGAGGCTTCATGCCTTTGATGGTATCTAGCAAGATCGAAGCTGTCTGCGGTACCGCCTCTTCCGCTGCTCTATTCATGGAGAGTTCCAACTCATCCACATATTTGCCAAGACCTACTTTTTTGAGCGTCGAAGCTACCGTTTGCATATTTTTAGGCAAAGCAATTTTTACTAGTGGGTTGCCATAAAATCCATCTTTTTTGCCAAGTGCTGCGATAGCCTTTTTGACTCCGATTTCTAGCGTCTGTGTGATGGCGCTTTGCTCTTTTGCGCTACTTTGGGCAGGGGATTTGGCGTACTCTTTTGCCAAATCGCCTAGGCTATCCATCCAGCCTGCTTGTAAGCTGGCTGCAAGGATAAGTATGGGTATGAGTCGTCTCATTTAATCTCCCTCGTTTCGTCTGGCTCCATCTCCAATACATGCCATGGAAGCCCTTGGCGGTTAAGCTCATCCATGAATGGATCTGGGTCAAACTGCTCCATATTCCAAACTCCAGGTTTGTACCATTTGCGCTCAAGCATCATTTTGGCTCCAATCATAGCAGGCACGCCCGTAGTGTAGCTCACGCACTGGCTAAAAACCTCTTTGTAGGCCTCCTGGTGATCACAAATATTGTAGATATAGACTTTGCGGCGCTTACCATCTTTTATCCCTTCGCACACTACGCCGATATTGGTTTTGCCTTTTGTTCTAGCTCCTAAACTTGCAGGATCAGGAAGCAAGGCTTTTAGCACATGCAAAGGTACCACCTTGCAGCCATCCACTTCTATAGGATCGATTCTTGTAAGCCCTACATTGTCAAGGACTTTGAGATGGGTGAGGTAGCTTTCACTAAATGTCATCCAAAAGCGAATGCGCTTGAGCCCTTTGATATGCTTGACGAGCGACTCTTCCTCTTCGTGATAGAGTAGATAGCTATCTTTTGGACCAATCTCCGGGTAGTCCCATATCATTTTTATCTCCATTGGCTCGGTCTCAATCCATTTGCCATCTTCCCAGTATCTGCCTTTGGAGTTGACTTCGCGGATGTTGATCTCTGGATTGAAGTTTGTCGCGAAGGGATAGCCGTGATCGCCTGCGTTGCAATCGAGTATATCGATGTAGTGAATCTCATCGAAATAGTGCTTTTGTGCATAGGCAACAAAGACGTTCGTCACGCCTGGATCGAAGCCGCTGCCAAGAAGCGCCATGATGCCTCGCTCTTTGAATGGCTCATCCAGCGCCCATTGCTGCTTGTATTCGAACTTCGCGGTATCTGGGTGTTCGTAGTTTGCGGTATCGAGGTAATCTACTTTTGTTTCCATACAGGCTTCCATGATGGTAAGGTCCTGGTATGGAAGGGCTACGTTGATGACGAGATCGGGTTTGACCAGGTGGATGAGATCGATAAGTTCATTCACATTGTCCGCATCCACTTTGGCCACCTCGATGTCTCGGTTCCATTTGTCCTTGATCTCTTGGCGTATCTCTTCGCATTTGCTCAGGGTCCTGCTAGCGAGTGTTATGTTTTGGAATGTATCTGGATTGAGGGCGCATTTGTGCGCTACGACCCTGCCTACGCCTCCAGCACCGATGATGAGAACTTTTCCCATATAGATCCTTTTTTTCTTTTGATTATAGCAAGCCTACACATAAATATCGATATGGTGAGTCTGTTTCTTTTTATTTTTGCGCTTCTTGTAATTTTGTGCCGCCTTTTTTTGCTTCTTTTTAAACCAAAAACGCTGCGATGGAGAATCGCGCAACGGGGTTGGCCTATAAATCTCTTCTATGCTGAAATCTTCTGGCATCGTTTATCCTTTGCTGAGCAACTCAATCCCCTTGAGAGGCTTTCTTGTTAGATCTGGAAAATAGCCCTCTTTTCCTTTGCCCTCATTGCTGTGGCACCCTATGCAGTTGCCATAAAAGAGGTATCTACCCTCCGTTACCCACTCTGGATGCGAAGGCTTAAATCCTTGCAGCGTAGCCATAAATGCAGCGATTTTTTTGGCTTCTTCCGGTGTGACGGTGCCTGCTGGCATTGGGCTGGTGGGGTAGTGAAAGATATTTGAGCCTTTGTTAATCACATCCTCTACATATTTTTCAAAACATGGTGCACAATGAGGATCAATTTTTTGGATATGATACATGGTATGATGTTCTTTTTGAATAGAAATATTGTTCTTTTTCTCTTTGAACAACAAGGCTATGAGAAATAATATCACAGGTATTAGAAGCAGCAGTGCTCTTTGCATTGCACTCCTTTTTTCTCTGATTATAACACATAAGTAGCAGAATGGATTTTATGCTTTTGCTACAATCAAAAGAAAAAAGGAGTATCAATGACGCTCAATATCGTCTGTCCAAACTGCTTGGCGATAAACAGAATTCCCAAAAAAGATCACTATACCAAGGCAAAGTGTGGCAAGTGCGGTTACAATCTGCTCGATACTCATCCAATTGAGCTCAATCCTCAAAATTTTGAGGTGATGATTACCAAAAACGATATTCCAGTGGTCGTGGATTTTTGGGCTCCATGGTGTGGCCCGTGTCGTATGATGGCGCCAAATTTTGAAGCGGCTGCGGCTCAGTTTCCTTTGAAAGCGAGATTTGCGAAGCTCAATACCGATGATTTTCCACAACTAGCCTCTCCCTTTGGCATACGAGGTATCCCGACGATGATTATTTTCAAAGATGGTAGTGAAGTAGATAGGGTATCAGGAGCTTTGAGTGCGCCACAAATTGCACAGTGGGTAGCACAATATATTTAAAGGGGCAAAGCCCCTTTGATTACTGTTTAGAGATGTAATCTGCGATTGCTTCCATATCAGCATCGCTAAGGCTTGCAACTTGGCCTTTCATCAAAGCACCCATGCCATGCACGTTTCTTGTGCCAGCTTTATAGCCTTTGAGGGCTTCAATA
>WGBC01000012.1 GCA_015494535.1 Nitratiruptor sp.
GGCTTCCATGAGCCTGACTTCATCCGATACCATCTCCAGCTTGGCCTTGAGATCTTCGTTCTCTTTTTGCAGCTTCTCATAGTCAGCCAATTTATCCAGCAGCTCGTCTATGAGCTCCTGCTTGGTCTGGCACTCCTGGGATAGTGCACTCACTTCATCCTTTAGTAGGATATTTTCCTCTTGCAGTTCTACGATTCTGGCCAGTGCTTCTGACTTTTTCATTGGGACTCCTTTTGGTTATTTTTGTAGTAAACTCATAAAATATAAGTTTACAATGAGATTATCTTATAAATTATCAATAAAGTCAATATGAAAAACTTTAGATATATGAATTTTATTTGGTATACTTTCATAAAATATGAGAATAAAGGGTTGAGATGGATTTTCAAACGTTCAAAGAGACCTTGAAAAAAAGTGGTCTCACCATCAAAGAATTTGCCAAGATGTGCGGGCTCAATCCCAATTCCATTAGTGGCAATTGGAAGCGAGAGGATAAAGTGCCTCAATGGGTCGAAACCTGGCTCAATAACTACATCAAAGCCAAAACCCTCGATAACGTCAAAGATGTGATCTGCTCTGACGAGCCTTCTACTTCCGATAAAGCATAACCCCTTCATAAACCCCTCTATCTTTGCCTCTATTGGATTTTTTAGCCTTGACTAGTACAAACATACTTCTTGCCTCCAAAATCGCTTATAGCCGCTTCTGAGTAAATATCCGATCCGCTCTCATGGGTTGACCCGTTTCTCTCCATCTTCGCAGCTCGGATCTGAAACCGTTGCAGCTGCCAAAGATAAATCCTCTTAGGAGCTGATCGATAGTCAGACCGGTGGCGGCCACCACCTCATCGTTGCTGGCATACCCGCTCTCAAAAATCTCTTTGCCCAGTATCTTGTTCAATCTTTCGCTGTGGAATTTTTCCATCCAATCCTCTCGTATTTAGCCGTATTTGCGTTTTTAGCCCATATCCTTTAAAAGGAAACATCGCTTAGATCGAAAATGGCAACGTTTTTGAGCCTGTTGCCTTTTGTTTCCTTTGCCTAAGCGATAGCGCCTTTGTCTATCCACTCTTTGAGTTCGGAGTGGTTGTATCTAATAAACCTGCCAATCTTCCTGTAAGGGATGAGTCCCTGCATGCGCCACTTGGCCTGGGTGGACTTTTTGAAGCCGTAGAGTCTCTCCACCTCTTCAGGTGAGAGATACTCTTTTGTCTTGAGATCTTGCAGCGTTGTGGTTTGTGGTAGTGTCATAATCACTCCTTTGTGTTGATTTGGTTGTATGGAGTAATTATGCGATATCGATTTGCAAATTCTCTTAGATTTTTTGCGTATATTAATGGATTGTGTTAGATTAACTTGGAGTCTGTATCTATATGTCTGTATCTATATTGATTTAGGAAGACTTTTGGAAGGTACATAAATTTAAAAGTACTACATCAACTAAACGCCTGTCCTATGATCCCGTCGATGACGTGATAGGCCTCTTCGCCAGATTTGAAGGTGTTGTTGGTGAGATATTTGTTGATGGTGTTGATATCCGTATGGCCGAGTATCCCGCTGAGGTAGGGGGTGTCCAGCCCGTGCTCTGCCATTGCCGATACCAGGACGTTGCGCATATAGTGAAACGAAAACTCTTCGATGCCCGTGTGTTTTCGTATCTTCTTGACCTGGCGCTCGATGTTGGAGAGCTTCTTGCCCGTTACGGGAGATTTGAATACCAGGCCCTTTTTCTCTCCCATAGGAATGGATAGCAGCAGCTCCTTGATCCTATTGGGCAGCGGATATCTTTGCTGCTGATTGGGCTTGGTGTTTGGCAGCCAATAGTAGCCGTTTACCAGGTCGATGTGCTCCCATTGCAGCCCCAGCACCTCTCCTTTTCGCCTGCCCGTGAAGCCAAAGAGAAAGAGTGCCTGGTAATAGGGATCGTCCTCATAAAGTCGGGTGATGGTCTCGTAGATGATCTTGAGTTTGTTGGCGGCGTCTATGACGATCTTCTTTTGCGGCGGGATTTTGACGTTGATGAATTTGGTGGGATCGCTATCGGTGATGGCGTTGATCTGGGCGAATTTATAGAGGGGCTTGAGGATCTCCAGCACCTGCTTCCTGGTCCTTGGCTTGTAACCCTGCCGCTCCATCCTCTTGAGCAGCTTTTCCACCTCGAAGGGCTTGAGCTGGGTGACCATGGTTTGGCCAATATAGGGCTTGATGTAGCGCTCGAATATCTGGGGCTTCTTTCTGTTCCAGTCGGTATCGGGCTGGTTTTTGATGTAGAGATCAAAGAGCTGCTCTATGGTGATCTTTTCGTTGGGACGCTTGCCTTGTATGATCTGTTCTTTGTACTCTTGCAGCCGCTTTTTGGCCTCGTTTATGCGGGTGCGTTTGTCCCATAGGGTGTTGTCTATGGTTATCACTTTGCGATAGCGTTTGCGCTGGTAGGTGAAGTCCATAAGGAATTTGGTGGGCTTGTCTTTGCTGTAGTCTTTTTGGATGTAGAGATTGTCGGCTATGCGCTCGTAATCGCTCTTTTTGATGGCCATCAATACACCTCATCGTGGCTGCCGATATCCAGCAGTATTATCTCTTTATCGGTGATGATAAGGTCGATAACGATACGATAACTCATATCGATGGAGACGCTATAGTATTCGCTCAGATCGCCTTTGAGTTTATGCAGGCGCAGGGATGGGTAGAAGGGATCAATTTCAAGCTGTTTGATGGTTTTTGCGTATTTGTCTAAAAGATTTGGATGCTTTTTGAAAAATTTAGCCGCTTTTTTGAGGTATTTATCGCTTTGGAGTATCTTGTAGCTCATCCATCAGCTCTTTGAGATGTTCGTCTGCTGTAAGCTCTTTGACTTTTCCTTGCGCTTTTTGCTCCAAAAATTCCAAATAGAGACGATCCAGCTTTTTGGCTTTTTCATAGTCCTTGCGAGGTAGGACGATATACTCCTCTTTATCGGTTTTGATGATGGCCTGCCGATGCTTTTTTATCTCCTCGGCAATGGCTTTGATACCTTTGATCTTCAATTCGTTGGCAGTAATCATAACCACATCCTTGACACTGTTATTATCTACATTATAGATTATAGCATAGCGATGGATATGGATAGATTTGGATTAAGATTGGACGCTCATCGAGTGGGTTCAAGCGAGTATATCGGCTTGGTGAGCCTTGTGGAGCTGAAATAAGAGATCTTTATGCTCCGATAGATAAGGATTTGTCCGTTTAAGTTTTGCAATGGGTGTCGTCCTGGGTGTCGTCCTCTGGTCGATTATCATCTATTTTAAGGAATTTATAAGAAACAAAGAAGTCCGTATTTTCGGGCATTATCAACCAAAATCAACCCAAAGGAACGATAGGCGGTGTGATTCGACTCCTCTCGTCCGCACCACTTGTAATCTTCTTGTTACATTTTCTCCAATCAACTTTTAGCGGGTTGTGTATACAGTTTGCCTTCATCCAATCGCCAGATCGTACCTATCTTTTTTGCCTCCTCACTGCTGTGCGTGACAAAAAGCAGCGTAAAGCCAAGTTGTCGTTGGAGTGTGAGTATCGTCTCAAGCAGCTCCTCTTTGAGCTCTTCATCAAGATTGGAGAGTGGCTCGTCCATCAAAAGCAGTGGCGGCTCTAAGATAAGGGCTCTGGCCAGTGCCACTCGCTGGCGCTCTCCGCCCGAGAGCTGATGGATGGCTCGAGAGCCGTATCCTTGCAGTCCCACCATATCCAAAAATCGCTCTACCATCTCCTTGCGTTTATGCGAGGGGACTCCTTTGATCTTGAGGCCAAAGGCCACATTTTGGGCTACACTCATATGGGGCCACAAAGCTAGATCTTGAAAGATCATCCCCACGCCTCTTTTATGGGGCGGCAGTAAAATAGTGCCCGCTTCGCTCACTTTTTGGCCGTTGATAAAGATTGACCCTTGAGAAGGAGCGACAAAGCCGGCGATAGAGCGCAAAAGCGTACTTTTACCGCTGCCAGATCGCCCCATCAGCGCTA
>WGBC01000013.1 GCA_015494535.1 Nitratiruptor sp.
ATTTTCGTAAAAATGTCTCACATATCGTAGCTATGTACCACGACCAGGGGCTCGCCCCCCTCAAGGCCCTCTATTTCGAAGAATCGATCAATGTTTCGCTCAATCTGCCAATCCTGCGTACTTCAGTGGATCATGGCACAGCTTTTGATATTGCCTATAAAGGCTTTGCAAAAACTACAAGCTATATCAATGCAGTTCACTACGCTGGCCATCACTGCAAAGATGTTTCTGCACTGAAGCGATCTTTTGTTTGAGACGGTTCTTTTTGCCAGGGCGTATGTCAAACTTGATGACGCTATAGACGCGCCCCACTCCCATATCTTCCAAAGTCTTGTACATCTTTGGCACCAGCGAGCAGAGCTCCTCCACGCTCTCAGCCTCTACAATCGTGGCCATAGGCGTGAGTTGGTACGCAAACCCGCTTCCCTCAATGACTTTCAAAACTTCGGCCACATATTTGCTCTTGCTCTCTCCCACATCCGTGGGAAACATGGCTATCTCCATCAAAACCGACATACTTCCTCCTTTTTGCACAATTATACCAATCCAACTACCTAAAAGGGATCGTTTCCTTGATGGCTAAAGTAAATCTTTTGCTATGACTAGCTATAATTGCACAAAAATTCAACGAGTTTGGTATGGCAAGACCGATTATTAAGTGGGTTGGCGGCAAAAGGCAGCTTCTAGAGGAGTTGCTTGAGAATCTTCCCAAAAAATACAATAGATATTTCGAACCATTTATCGGCGGTGGTGCGCTCTTTTTCGAAATTGAGCCCACAGGCGGCGTCATCAACGATTTCAACGAAGAGCTCATCAACGTCTACCAAGTGGTCAAAGACCATCCATACGAGCTCATTGAAGATCTCAAAAAACACAAGAACGAACGCGACTACTACTACCAAATCCGTGCCCTCGATCGAAGCCCTGAATTTCACAAACTCTCCAATATCCAAAAAGCAAGCCGCTTCATCTATCTCAACAAAACAGCCTACAATGGGCTTTATAGAGTCAACAAGAAGGGGCAGTTCAACGTCCCTTTTGGCAGATACAAGAATCCTTGCATCGTGGATGAAGAGGCGATTTTGCAAGCGAGCAAACTTTTGCAAAAAACCACGATCCTCTGCGGAGATTTTGAAAATATCAAAGAGTTGGTGAAACCTGGCGATTTCGTCTATCTCGATCCGCCTTACGTGCCTCTGAGCGCAACTTCTAGTTTCACAGCCTATACCCATCAAGGTTTCGACGAGAAGATGCAGCATCGCCTCAAGCAATTTTGCGACTATCTCGATAGCATCGGCGCTTACTTCATGCTCTCCAACTCCTATACCAAGTTCGTACTCGATCTTTACAAAGAGTACACTATCCTAACGGTCCAAGCCAACCGTGCCCTCAACTGCAAAGCTGACGGTAGAGGCAAAATCAACGAAGTGATGGTCAAAAACTACAAAGAGTAGCGATGGCACTCGATTTTGAAAAATCCTGGCATAACATCTTTCAGTACTACAAGATCCTTGAAAAAATCAAAAAAGATGGCCACTTCGACATAAGCGCCGATATGATCAAAAGAGTCGAACACAAAGAGCCAAGATTGCTTACAAAAATAGATTACAAAGATCAACTCCCAACCATCATGAAAGAGCACGATCTTGCAATTTTAGCCATCAAAAACGGACTCTATCGCATTGCAAAATTCGATCCATTCATCCCCATCCAAGAGGAGATCGCCACCCCCATCATCCAAGTCAATCCTCCCAAACTGCTCACCATAGACCCATTCAATATCACTACCGAGAGCGCTGCACTGGATATTTCGGCTGCTAGCGGCATACTAGATAGCCTCTTTGGACAGAAGTGTGTTCTAAGCATTAGAGGGCGCATGCGAGGAAGTTTGCGTTTTAGCCTCGATAGCGTCGATTTCGATGTAAATGGCGTGCAGATTGAGGTTGATGGCGGCTATGAAGGAGCAAGCAGCATCAATCTCATAGAAGCAAAAATAGGCTACAAAAAAACCATCTCCATTCGCCAGCTTCTCTATCCTTACCTTTACTGGAAGCAAGCAACCAAAAACAAAAAGAGCATAAAAAACTACCTTCTGCTCTATCAAGGCGATATCTTTCGCTACATTCCCTATATCTACGATGGGCGCAAAGGCTATCTCGATCATGACAATGAAAAGGCTTTTCAATTTATCCAACCACAAAGCAAACATTTCTCCCTCTACACCATCCAAGTGAATGAAAACGTCGTAGATACCCACATCCCTTTCCCACAAGCGGATAGATTGGAGAAGGTCTATGATATGTTCGTGCTCATTGGCAAATCGCTTTTTATCACCAAAGAGGAGCTTCGTGCAAACTTCGATATAGTGCCGCGCCAGATCGATTACTATTTCAATGTCCTGCGTTGGATGCAACTATGCGAGATACAAGAGGATCAAATAACCCTTAGCCCCCAAGGACAAAAACTCGTACCACTCAGCTACCTTGAAAAACTAGAAAAAATGGCCACTATCATATTTTCAGAACCAATATGCAATAATATTCTTCATAACAGACCTATACCCGCTGCCTTGTGGCAAAGATACAACATCAAAAGCGAAAAGACCAAAAAACGAAGAATCCAAACTATACGAGCTTGGATCGCCTTTTTTACAAAAATTTTCGACAAAGAGTAGCCATGCGATTAGACAAACTCACGCCTTTTTATGTAATGCAGATTCTCAAAGAAGCCCAAGACTACCCAAACGCCATTCACTTGGAAATCGGCCAGCCAGATTTGCCACCTTCTCCAAAAGTCGCGCAAGCTTTGCATGCCGCTATAGATGAGCAGCACTTTAGCTACACGCAAACCGAGGGGCTTTATGAGTTACGATCTCTCATAGCCAAACATTACAAACTCCGCTACAATCTCACCGTCGATCCCGACCAAATTCTTCTTACCCCCGGCAGTAGCGGGGCGTTTTTATTAGCCTACTCTTTGACGCTCGATATCTCCCAAACCCTTAGCATTGCCGATCCAGGCTATCCCTCATACAAAAACTTCGCCGCAATGCTTGGCATCAAACCAAAATTTCTCAACGTCACCCCATCCACCAACTACTGCATCACGCCAGATATGATGGGAGATACCCACGCTTTGCAGATTTCAAACCCAGCAAACCCCACAGGCACCATCTATGAAAGAGAGCTTCTGAAAGAATTAGCCCAAAAATGCGATAGAGAGGGTATCTGGCTCATTAGCGACGAGCTTTATCATGGGCTAACGTATGAAGAGCAACCGGCATGTGCTAGGGAGTTTAGCGAAAGAGCCATCGTAATTTCTGGCTTTTCCAAATATTTCTGTATGCCAGGCCTTCGCCTTGGCTGGATAATTTTGCCTCATGAACTAGTGGACGATGCCATCAAATTAGCCCAAAACATTTTTCTCAGCGCCCCCACGCTGAGTCAATACGCCGCTTTGCAAGCTTTCGACTATGCGTATCTCAAGAGCGTCACGCAAACTTTCCATGAGCGTAGAGACTATCTTTACGCAGCTTTACGAGAATTTTTCGATATTCCCACCAAACCTCAAGGAGCTTTTTATATCTGGGCGGATGTAAGCAGGTATAGCGATGACTCTTTTGCTTTTGCAAAGCATCTTTTACAAAAAATTCAAGTAGCTACAACGCCGGGCATCGATTTTGGGCAGAACGAGACGCATAGATTCATTCGCTTCTCCTTTACCCAGCCCTTACCAAAACTCAAAGAGGCGATGGAGAGACTAGCCTCACTCCTGGGCTAACTCCGCAGCGAAAACGTAGATGGCTGCATTGTAAAGGCTCAACAGATACGCTCCCACCAAAACCAATGGAAGCAAGATGATACTGCTTGCCAAAAGCACTAATATAATCCCAATGCCAAATACGATAAGCGACCAGATAAGGATAAGCACGAAATACTCTTTATTGAAGCACCTTTTCCAAAAAGTGGGACTAAAGAGCAAAAAAACTTTTTTGAAAGCCGCATTGAAGTCATCAGTCTTGATAACTTCCCCTAGGACTGCCGGGAAAAAGTAGAAAAGATACATCCCCGTAAGCATTATCAAAAGCCCCATAAATCCGCTAGCACTAAGCATCCCCATCATCTGCGCTTGCATCATAGCGCCATTTTCCAACTGCTCAAAATCTACACTCGTACTGATAACCAGCCCCATCAAAAAGAAAAACACAAGAGCAATCAAAAAAAACGCCAAAAACGCCCCGGCGGCTGTTTGCAAATAGTTTGTGAGCAGATCTCCTATACGGGCTTGGGTGGCTCTTTCTTCAACCTCTTCCAATGAAGTTGCCTCCATCACCACCCTGCCAAAGTATACTTGCACGGCTAGGCTTAGAATCTGGTAGGCAAAGATAAACAAGAGTCCAATAATAGGAAGCATTCCCAAAAGGTTGCACACAATCAGTATCGCGATAACGCCGAAATTGAGCGCATAGTTGCCTTTGAAAAAGCGCCATGCGGCATCCAATGCGCTTTTATTGGTTTTTGGAAGCATAAGCGATCCTTTTTTCTTGAGATTGTAGCATAACTAACAGCCACTCTTTTTCATAAATTTTGCTTTTTCGATAGGAAAGCGGCGCTCGTTCTTGGCGATTTTTGCTTTCGAAGCCTTGTAAAGATCGATTTCCATCACGCTAGCCATGCGTAAAAGATAGTGCAAAACGTCTGCCATCTCCTCGGCAATCTCTTCTTTTTCCTCCTCGCTAAACTCATCAGCATCTCTGTCGCACCACTGAAAATGCTCCAGCAATTCTGCAGCCTCAATCGCCACGCTCATGGCCAAATTTTTGGGGCGATGATACTTTTGCCACTCTCTTTTTGCAATGAACTCATCCAAAAGCTTTTGCAGTTCATACAAACTACCCGAAGTACTCATCCGCTTTCTCTTTAAGATTTTTGTAAATTGTAAAAAAATCGGTGCTATAGACGCGCGTTTGCCCAATGGTAGTGATAAAGTTGGTATCTCTTTGCCATCTGGG
>WGBC01000014.1 GCA_015494535.1 Nitratiruptor sp.
GTATGAAAAAGATTATACTCTTTATTCCCTTACTTCTTTTTGCACAGATCGAGTGGCTCACTGATTTTACAAAAGCCCAAAAACTCTCAATACAAACCAACAAGCCTCTCTTTCTTTTTGTGCAACGAAGTTTGCCGCCATGCCATTGGTGTGAAAAAATGAAACACACTACTCTCAAAGACAAAACTATTGCAAGCTATATCAATAGCCATTTTATACCTGTTTTGGTGGATAAAAACTCTCTTTCCTATCCCCAAGAGCTCAAGCCTAGCTATGTTCCTACCATCTATATCATCCAAAAAAACCGCGTCATCAAAACGATTGTAGGATATTGGAACAAGAGAGATTTTCAAAGTGATTTAGCTGATATTAAAAGAGTTTTAAACAAAAATAGTAAATAATATTGTGATTTGCGCTAACAAGCCAATATGTTAGGCTTTAAAAAAAATAAAAAGGGAGTTTCGATGCAACAGCTTATATTCGATCCTACACCACGCATAAAACAAAGAGCCCGCATCAATTCAATGGAGCAATACTATCAGATGGTCAAAGATGCCCAGGAAAATTTTGAAGGCTTTTGGGACAAACTCGCCAAAGAAAAGATCGACTGGATTGCACCCTACAGTAAAGTCCTCGATGAAAGCGAAGCGCCATTTTACAAATGGTTCGTCGATG
The DNA here is from genome assembly GCA_015494535.1 of Nitratiruptor sp. Taxonomy (GTDB): domain Bacteria; phylum Campylobacterota; class Campylobacteria; order Campylobacterales; family Nitratiruptoraceae; genus Nitratiruptor. The sequence goes on from WGBC01000014.1 coordinate 676, forward strand.
GCAAACTCAACGTAAGCTATCAATGTATCGATAGGCACTTGGAAAAAAGAAAAAACAAAGCTGCCATCATTTGGGAGGGTGAGCCGGGAGATAAGCGCGTTATAACCTATTTGGAGCTCTACCATGAAGTAAATCGCTTCGCAAATCTACTCAAAACCAAATTTAGCATCAAAAAAGGCGATCGTGTAGTCATCTATATGCCAATGATTCCAGAAGCAGCTTTTGCGATGCTAGCGTGTGCAAGAATTGGCGCTATTCACTCTGTTGTCTTTGGAGGATTTAGCGCTGAGGCGCTGCGCGATCGCATTCAAGATGCCAACGCAAAGCTTGTCATCACAGCCGATGGCGCCTATAGAAGAGGAAAGCCCTACCTTCTTAAGCCCGTTGTAGATGTGGCGCTAGCAAAAGATTGCCAAAGTGTTGAAGCGGTGTTGGTTGTAAGACGCAACAATGAAGAGATCCATTGGCAAGAAGGCAGAGATTACGACTACAATGCCCTTATCCAAGATATGCCAAAAGTGTGCGAGCCTGAGATTATGGATAGTGAAGATCCTCTATTTTTGCTCTACACTTCAGGAAGCACCGGCAAGCCAAAAGGTGTGCAACATGCGCAAGCTGGCTATATTCTGTGGGCACAGCTGACGATGGAGTGGGTCTTTGATATCAAAGATGAAGATACCTACTGGTGTACTGCCGATATTGGATGGATTACGGGGCATACCTACATTGTCTATGGTCCTTTAGCAGCTGGCGCTACGACTGTGATGTATGAGGGTGTACCTACATATCCCGATGCTGGCAGATGGTGGAGAATGATCGAAGAGTACAGAGTCAATCAATTCTACACCGCTCCTACAGCCATTAGACTTTTGCATAAACTCGGCGAAGATGAGCCAGATAAGTATGACTTAAGCTCTTTGTATATCTTGGGAACTGTTGGAGAGCCAATCAATCCGGATGCTTGGATGTGGTATTTTGAAAAAGTTGGTCGCGCCCAATGCCCAATTGTGGATACTTGGTGGCAAACAGAAACTGGTGGTCATATGATAAGCCCACTTCCAGGAGCTACGCCTATCAAACCAGGTTCCGCCACCTTTCCGCTTCCTGGTATCTTTGCTGAAATCATCGACCAAGAGGGTAACAAAAAAGAGCCAGGTGAAAAAGGGTATCTCTGTATCACCAAGCCATGGCCTAGTATGATCCGCACCATTTGGGGTGATAGCGAAAGATTTGTCAAGAGCTACTTTGGTACATGTAAAAAAGATGGCAAGCCTGTATACTTTAGTGGTGATGGAGCGGTCTATGACGAAGATGGCTACATCTGGATTACTGGACGTATGGATGATGTCATCAACGTGAGCGGCCATCGCCTTGGCACTGCAGAGATCGAAGCTGCCATAGGACACCATCCAAGAGTAGCGGAGTGCGCCGTAGTGGGCAAACCCCATGAGGTCAAAGGAGAGAGTGTCTTTGCCTTTGTGGTACTCAAAGATGATGAGGGAACAGCCGATGAGATGGAGCTTGTCAAAGAGATCAACGAAGTGATTACCAAAGATATAGGACCTCTTGCAAAGTGTGATGAGATCGCGTTTGTGCCGGGTCTTCCTAAAACAAGAAGCGGTAAAATTATGCGAAGAATTCTAAGAGCAATTGCAAAAGGCGAAGAGATAGCGCAAGATACTTCAACATTAGAAGATCCAAGCGTCGTGGAAAAAATCATCCAAATCGTGCAAAGGGGCTAATCGCCCTTTGCATAAAAAGGATTTAGAAAATGAATGAGTATGCATTTGTTTTTCCTCTCACTTTTATTATCGCAGGAATTGTGGCATAC
>WGBC01000015.1 GCA_015494535.1 Nitratiruptor sp.
AGAAACAGAGTCGAGGTGAAGCTATAAGAGTCATTGTCTATGGCGATATTCATGGCTGCTTGGAGGAGCTTATTGAACTTCGAGAGCTTGTACGGCCAAAAAGCTGTGATATAGAAATCAGTGTTGGTGATTTTATCGGCAAAGGCCCTTTGGAGTTAGAGACGCTACGCTACATTAAAGAGCACAACATCCTTGCTATTCGAGGCAACCACGAAGACAAAATCATCCGCTACCATTATCATAGGCTGCGCAATTTATATGCCATGCAACTAGATGCAAAGGAGCTCAATTTGTATAAGAAGCTCCAAAGCGAAGATATGGAGTTTTTGATGGGGCTGCCTTTGTATCTTTCTGTAGGCAAGTTAACGATCGTTCATGCCGGTATATTGCCATCGACGCGCCTTGATAGGCTAAGCAAAAAAGACGCAGCCAAAATTATGCGGGTGCGCTTTGTGGATAGCGATGGCCATTTTGTGCATCTTGATAACAGCGATCCTATGAGACATTTTTGGTGGAGTCAGCTCTATGATGGGCGCTATGGCTATATAGTCTATGGGCATCAGCCATTTAGGCAAGTGAGAGTGGATAGATGGAGTTTTGGAATAGATACGGGAGCGGTGTATGGCAATAAGCTTACCGCTTTTATCTGGGAAGATGGATGCTTTACTTGGAAGCAGGTAAAAAGCCAAGAGTATGTTAAAGCAAAGAGATGGATGTAAAATTCGTAGCCGACGTGCATCTTGCTAAACTTGCAAAGTATCTGCGCCTTCTTGGCTTTGATACTCTTTATTTTCACCAAATTGGAGATGAGGAGCTTGTAAAATTTGCGCAAAGTAGGATCGTTCTTACTAAAGACAAGGCTTTGGCGAAGCGATCGAAAAATATCTACTTGGTACGATCGAAAGAGCCAAAAATGCAGCTTGTAGAAGTTTTGCGACATTTCGTTATCGTCTCTTGCCATCCCTTCACTCGCTGCCTTGTGGATAACGCAATGCTGCATAAGGTAGCCAAAGAGGCTATCGTCGATAGGCTGCCTCCTCGCATTAGGCAAGATTTTGATGCGTTTTGGATCTGTCCAAGGTGCCGGCGGATTTATTGGCATGGCTCGCACTATGAGAGGATGCTTGAGGTTGTGCATGGGGTGTGTGGCGAAATTCGGGCACAAGTTGTTTTAGAAGATGAATAATTTGCTCTTTGTCTGTGGCTTGCAGGAGTTTTGTTATCGTATCATCTAGCCATACGAGATCTATTGGCGTCGCTTTGGCGATGAAGATGGATTGATATTTGGTCTTCTCTTCTACGCCCTCTAGTAGCAGCTCTTCAAAAAGCTTCTCGCCAGGTCTTAGCCCAATGAACTCTATGGGGACTTCTTTATTGTAAAGCTCCATCATCTTTTTGGCCAGATCCACGATCTTGACGGGTTTTCCCATATCTAAAATGAAAATTTCCCTGCCTTTGGCAATGGCTCCAGCTTGCAACACCAGCTGGCACGCTTCAGATGTGAGCATAAAGTAGCGAGTGATTTTGGGATGCGTAACGGTAACGGGACCGCCCTTTTTGATCTGCTCTTTGAATTTTGGTATAACGCTGCCGCTGCTGCCAAGTACGTTGCCAAAGCGAACGGCTGCGATTGTGGTATGCGCGCTTGGAACATTTTGGGCATAGAGCTCGCACACTCGTTTGGTAGCCCCCATGATATTGGTGGGATTGACGGCTTTGTCAGTGGAGATGAGGATGAAGTGGGGCACATTGCATGCAATTGCTATGTCAAGCACGTTTTTGGTGCCAAGAATGTTGTTTTTGACGGTGGCTTTGGGATTGAGCTCAGCTAGTGGCACATGCTTGTAGGCTGCTGCGTGTAAGATAATATCTGGTTTGGTTTCGGCAATAATTGGCTCGATCTCCTCTTTATCTGTCACGTCGCAAAGCCTGGCATCTATATCCGCAAACTCTTGCGTGAGCGTATAGAGATTGTATTCGCTCATCTCCACCGCTACGATTTTTTTGGCTCCATGCTGCTTACATTGGCGTACCAACTCGCTGCCTATACTCCCTCCAGCACCCGTGATGAGGATGGTTTTGCCTTTGACGAAGTTGGCAATTGCCTTGGAGTCTAGATCTTTTGGTTTTCTTGCCAAAAGATCTTCGATGTCGAGATCTTTGAGCTCATCTTTGGTCAAAGAGGCGATTTTTATCTCTTTAATGCCGAGGTTTTTTGCTTTTTGGGAGATGGATTGGAGTTTGGAAGAGGGGAGATCTTTTGCGATGATGAGCGTCTCTACGGGCAGCGAGGAAGCGAAAAACTCCTCTTCGCTCAAAACTTTGATGGTGTTAAAGTAGCTGCCGGCCCTTGTATCCTCAATAACGGCGATAGGCTTGTACTCCCACTCTCCGCTCAAAAATGCGTCAATAAGGTGCTTGGTTTTGTTGGAGATCCCATAAATTGCCGCGGTTTTGAAGCCCTTTTTGACAAATGACTCAAGATAGATGCGCTTTGCAAGCCGTAGTGCGCTGAGCAATATCAAACTCAAAACAAAATCTATGACAATGGCGCTTCTTGGAAAAGGAATGAAATAATCGTAAAAAATCCATAAGATAATACTGCTAAACAAATATGCCAAGAGAAGAGCTATAAAGAGGCGTTTTGCCTCAATGAGCCCATAGTAGCGCCAGGTAAATTGATACTGTTTAAAAAGCGCCAAAAAGAAAAATTTGGATCCAAGAAGCAGAAGATAAATTTGAAAGAAGTTGTGAAAATAGGTTGCAGGCACATGGAAATTGAAACGCAAAGCATAGGCGAAAAGGAGAGAAATGAAAGAGAGAGCTGCATCGCCAATGATGAAAAAGACGGCTCTTGTAAAATTGGTAGGCTTTAACAACAATGCTCCTTGACAATTTGGCAAATTTCTTTTATATCTTGGCGGCTAAGCTGCGTGCCGCTTGGCAGGCAGAGTCCCTTTGCAAAGAGCTTTTCGCTCACGCCTTTGCCATAGAATGCAAAATCTTTGCATAGAGGTTGCAGATGCATAGGCTTCCAGAGCGGACGCGACTCAATCCCCTCCTTTTTGAGAGCTTCATAGATTTGCAAAGGATCGCACTCAAAAAGGGCGGTAGTAAGCCACCTATTTCCCTGACTTTTGGCAATTTCAGGCATAAACATAGCGCAATGTTTGAGTTCTTCTTGATACCAAGAAAAGATAGTTCTCTTTTTGGCTATGCGATCATCTAAAACCTCCATCTGCGCAACGCCAATGGCTGCAAGAATGTTGCTGAGGCGGTAGTTGTAGCCATATGTTTTGTGCTCGTACCAAGGATAGCCTTCCTCTTTTGCCTGGGTGCTCAGTTTTTTGGCTTTATGCATGAGTTTCTCATCTTGTCCAACGAGCATCCCTCCGCCGCTGGTGGTGAGAATCTTATTGCCATTGAAGGAGTAGACGCCAAAAATGCCGTAGGTGCCGGTATGGCGTTGTTCGTAAGTTGCTCCCAATGATTCGGCTGCATCCTCAATGAGGTGCGCGCCATACTTTTGGCAAAGTGCGGCTATCTCTTTGATAGGAGCGCTTTGTCCATAAAGATGCGTAACGATGACCGCTTTGATGCGCTCTTTTTTTAGCGCATCTTCTAAAGCCTCTAGATCTATTTGCCACGAGCCATCGGCATCGATGAGCACGGGAGTTGCTCGTTGATAAAGAATTGGCGAGAGGGAGGCAATGAAAGTAAAGCTACTAACTGCCACCTTGTCGCCTTCCTTGATGCCAAGGACGCGTAGAGCTAAATGTATGCCGCTTGTGGCACTACAAAGAGCTAGGGCATGAGGGGCTTTTGTGTAGGTTTTGATAGCCTCTTCGAATTTTTCTACAAAAGGTCCAAGGGGGGCTATGTAGTTACTCTCAAAAGCCTCTTTGATATAATCTAACTCCTTGCCACTCATATGGGGAGGAGAGAGATAGATTCTCATTACAGCCTCTTATCTACTAAATCTCTAGGCAATACTCCCTTAATGTCAAACACTACACTCGATTGCGGGATAGTGGAATAGTCGAGCTCTTTAAACTCTTTATGCGCCACAGCCAAGACGATGGAGTCGTAGTCTGCGAAGTTTGGCTCATTTGTTAGAAGCTCCAGGCCATATTCTCTTTTAACCTCCTCTGTGTCCGCCCAAGGATCGTACACATCCACCGTGATGCCAAACTCTTGGAGTTCATTGATCACATCGATGACGCGGGAGTTTCTAATATCGGGGCAGTTCTCTTTGAAAGTGATGCCAAGAATTAAAGCTTTGCTTCCCTTGACTCTATGGCCTTTATGAATGAGGAGTTTGACTACTTTATTGGCTACGAATATCCCCATCTCGTCATTGGTTCTTCTGCCAGCGAGTATTATTTGTGGATGGTAGCCTATCTCTTTTGCTTTATAGGCAAGATAGTAGGGGTCCACTCCTATGCAGTGGCCGCCCACAAGGCCTGGGCGAAAGGGGAGGAAGTTCCATTTGGTGCCCGCGGCTTCTAAAACGTCGAGGGTATCTATGTTTAGTCTATCAAAAATGAGAGCCAATTCATTGACAAAAGCGATATTGATATCCCTTTGGGCGTTTTCTATCACCTTGGCGGCTTCCGCCACTTTGATGGAGGGTGCCAAGTGCGTGCCTGCGGTGATGATAGATTTGTAGAGTTCATCTACTTTTTGGGCAATCTCTGGAGTTGAACCACTTGTGACTTTTTTGATATTGGGAAGTCTATGCTTTTTGTCTCCCGGATTGATTCTCTCAGGAGAGTAGCCGCAGAAGAAGTCTTCGTTATACTTCAAGCCGCTTTCACGCTCGAGTTCCGGTACGCACACCTCTTCTGTACAGCCTGGAAAAACCGTAGATTCGTAGATGACGATATCTCCTCTTTTTAAGACTCTGCCAACTGTACGGCTTGCCATTATGAGAGGGGTTAAATCCGGGTTTTTATGCTCATCTATGGGCGTGGGGACGGTGACGATGTAGATATTGGCTTTTTTGATGTCATCAATGGAGGTAGTGAAAGAGAGGTTTTGAGCTGCTTGCAGCTCCTCTTTGTTTACTTCCAGTGTTCTATCGATTCCTTGCTTAAGCTCTTCAATCCTTGTGGCGTTTATGTCAAAGCCAATCGTCTCATACTTTTTGCCAAATTCCACTGCCAGTGGCAGTCCCACGTAGCCAAGACCAATGATGCAAAGGGTCATAAGGTTTCCTTAGGAAAGACTGCAAAGAAGATTTTGTCCAGATCAAATGGCTTGATATGTTTATTGTATCCTAAAATGTGTGGCAGCCACTCGAGGAAAAAGTAGGCAAGTTGTAGCATAGGCAAAAAGATAATAAGCATCGTTTTAAAGGTAGATGGCTTGTGCCACTCTCTTACCCATTCAATTGCGCTTTTGACATCGTAAAGTGCGAGCATCGCTTCAAAGCTAATAATAAATCCTAATA
>WGBC01000016.1 GCA_015494535.1 Nitratiruptor sp.
ACCATCAAAAGAGCCGATCCCAAAAAAGCTACAAAATTTCGCCTCCAAAACCTCGATATCCTCCTGCCGCTGCGAGGCTCCCCATCAATCATTGGCATCGTCAAAACGTCCCATCTCCTCATCCCCAATGCTGGCATCATAGTGATACGCACAAAAAAAAGTGAAGACGCATACTGCCTCTATCTCTATCTGCGATCGAAAAAAGGGCAGCGAGAGCTCCAAAGGCTCTACGACAGCGCTCCCAACAAAACCCTAAGCCCGGCAATTCTTCAAACCCTCAAAATCCCAAAAAATCTCGGCAACAACTGCAAAGAAAAAGTCAAGAGGATTTTTTCATATCAAAAGCAGATAGATACACTCAAAAAGAAAATTGTAAAAGAACTTAAGTTCTAAAAATCACTTGCAAAAAAGCTGCTATAAAGACCACCGCCGCCACTATCTGCCAGCTGCTTCCAAACTGCGCTAAAAATATTGCAAGCAGCATCAAAGAGAACGCCAAGACATAGGGGCGGATGTAGTGCTTGATCTCCTTTTGCATCCACTCAAGCTGCAGCGGCGACATCTCTACTTGCAAATTGCCTTCACTTGCTTTTTTGATGGTGGTCTTGAAATCTTTGACCACATAGGGGGACTCTTTGATCTCATCCCATACCATTTCGATGATGGAGTCTTTATATCCAAGAGCGCGGGGGATGTTTTTTTGCAGGACTGGCAAAATGTCCTTGATGCCATTGAAATTCTCAATATAGGTGGTGCCTAGCCCCTCGATTATCGCACTGGCTCTCAGGATATAGATAGCCTCTTGGGGCAGTTTAAAAGGCAGATCGCGCATCGACTCAAGCAGCTCGAAAGCCAACTTTTGCATCGTAAGGGCACTCAAACTCTCGTCGCTAAAGATCTCAAACATCCTCTCAACAAGTTCCGCCATCGCCGACTTTGGCGCCTCATAGGCGATGACGCCGAGCCTCTTGGCACTGCTGATATAGAGCTCATAATCCTTCTCATACGCAGACTTTATCATCTCTATTATCGCCACTCGTGTATCATTGGCGATGCGTTTGACCATCCCAAAATCAAGCAAAATAAGCTCCCCACTCTTAGATACCAGCAGATTGCCAGGATGGGGATCGGCGTGAAAATAGCCCTTTATGAGCATCTGCTCAGCATAAAAATCGATCAACTTTTCTAAAACTTTCCTAAAATCCACGCCAAGCCTCATCAAAGCCTCTTTGTCGTCAAACCGCACCCCCTCCATATAGCTCATTACCAGCGCATCTTCGCTGCAATACTCCTCATAAGGCTTGGGAAATCCCACATCGCAGTAGCCGTATGTTTTGGAGAATTTCTTAAGATTATAGAGCTCTTGATTGAGATCTACTTCTTGCACAATCATCTTGGAAAACTCTTCAATCACGGCTTCCAAAGAGTTTTTGGTATATTCACTAAAGAGAGGGCGAAAAAGCGTATGAAGAAAACGCAAGATAAAAATGTCTCGCATTACCTGCTCTTTGATGCCAAGGCGCCTGAGTTTCACAGCTACTTTGGTGCCATCCATAAGATAGGCTATATGCACCTGCCCAATCGAGGCGCTGGCTATTGGCTTCTTGTCGAACTCTTTAAAAATTGGCTGAGTAAAGGCTCTCTCAAAAACCTCTTCAAACTCCTTTTCACTCATTGGCGGCAGTTCATCGTGCAGCGTTTTTAGCTGCTGTAGATACTCCTCGCTAAAAAAGTCGGCTCTTGTAGCCAAAACTTGAGAAAGCTTGATAAAAGATGCGCCAAGATCAATGATGGCTCTTCGCATCTTTTCGGGGGTATAGGGCTTAAGTCCCAAAAAAGAAGGCCTCTTTTTGATAAGTAAAAAGAATGATAGTAGCAGATAAAAGATCTTGAAAACGCGCAAAGGCTTACTTTTTAAGAAGTTTTTTGATCTCTTCTATATCCTTTTTCGTAGCCAAATCCAGCTCGCTTACCACCTCTTTAAGAAGCTTTTTCATCTCCTCTTTGACTCTTTTTTCTTCCTCTTGTCCCTTTTGTTTGGCTTCTTCTACGATTTTCTTTACATCCTCTTTGGAGACTTTGCCTTTGTCCACTAGTTTTTGGAGCTCCTCTTCCACTTTCTCTTTTGCCAACAGGGCACTACCGACACCTAAATAGATAAGATCTTTCAACATCTCCCCTCCTTTAGATAAATTCGTTGCCGCAATTTTTGCAATACCACATCGGCAGATCTGCTCCCACAAAGGCAGCGCCTATCTTCAGCTCGCCCTCTTGCTCCTTTTGCAAAAGCTCTTCATCGATCTTTTGGGCATAGACGATAGGTATTACGTCACGATTCGTCTTGCAATACCTGCACCTCTTCCTGTAGGGTTTGCGTCTTTTCACTCTTGCCATGAGGTATACTCTATGAGCTTTTGTCTGAGAATGTCTAAAAACTGGTTGCGCACGTTGCAGCGATGCTCCAATATGAGATAGATCTTTTGTGGATCGCACTTGTAAAATTGCTGGTTCGCGTCAAAATCGATTTCAAGCGTGCTGCCTGCAAGCGCCACGCCTACGAACGCCCCCATACTGCGTGAGTATGAATAGACTTGGGCTTTGAGTTTGGAAGCTGCTCCCACCATGCTCGATCGCCCCACGGGTCCTACCGCCAACGATGCGTCAGCCGCAAGCGTCAAACCACTTTGCAAAAGCTTGTAGGCTACTTTTTTATCCAAAAAAACCAACACCACATCGATACTCTCTAACCCTATCTGCCATCCAAGGCTTGCTCCATACATCTTGATAAAGACCGGATCGCTCCACCCATCATCCATCTTGATAAAGAGCAATCCCTTGCCATAGCGAGCCCCCGCGATAAAACCGCCTCGAATCATATTGGGAACGATGGCGATAGCTTGCGCCTTGCCAAGAAGCCTTGGCGGTATCTGTTCTTCAGGAATCGCCATGAAGCTATCAAGCGTCTTGGAGGCTTTGATAATGAGCGCATCTAAATCACTTGCAAAGATTGAAATACTTAATGCAACTATTAAAAAAATTTTTTTCATTTTTTCCCTTTTTGCTATAATTATTATAGCAAACTTAAATTTATACGAGGTGAACGATAAAAAAAGCGTTTATTCAAGTTTACAGCCACTTTGGCAGATCGCAAATCGAAG
>WGBC01000017.1 GCA_015494535.1 Nitratiruptor sp.
GTATAGCCAACGTTTTCCAAATCGTTATGCTTGCCACCCGCTCTGATACATGTCTGGCAGCTCGTAGCTCTTGGGACTTCGGCATCCATTTCACCTGTAAAAATCTTCTTAAAGGGCACCATCCCTGCATTGGTAAAAAGCAGCGTCGGATCATCTGGCACGAGAGGTGCACTCGGATAGACTTTATGCCCTTTGGAGTGAAAAAAATTTAAAAAAGTTTTTCTGATATCCATCTGTTTCCTCTATTTTCGTTTTTGATATTTTATCAAATATTACTGCGCTTCATCCGCAACCAACAGTCCCTCGTTGATAAGCTCCAAAACGATATTGCGAAAGACCGGCACCGCCGTTTGCGAAGCGAAATGCTTGGTCTTTGGCTCAAACACGGTCACGCCTATAGTATAGCGATGTTTTTTGTCATTGGCAAAACCAAAAAAGGAGCTAATGTACGCTCGGGTATATGAACCCCCTCTGGATATATGTGCAGTCCCCGTCTTGCCACCGATATCAAGCCCTTCTATCTTGGCGACTGTCCCGGTTCCTTTTTGGACAACCTTTTTCAAAATATCGTACATCGTAGCCACAGTCTTTGAAGAGAGCACCTTTTGCTTTTTGGGATGCTCGAAAAAAATCCTTTTGTTGTTTTGCAGCGTATAGAACTCCGCAATGTGGGGCGTCACTCTGTAGCCGTCGTTGTTGAAGAGGTTATAGGCTTGCAGCAGCTGCATGAAAGTCACGGTAATCCCATAGCCATATCCTACGGTGGCTTTATAGATTTCGCTTTTGAGCTTGTATGCAGGCAGGAGTTTGCCGCTTTTTTCATAAGGCAGATCGATGCCCGTCTTTTGTCCAAATCCCAAAGTCTTAAGCCCATTGTAAAACTGTAGGTAGTTGAGTCTTTGCGCAAGTTGCGCGATACCTATGTTGCTTGAGTGCACGATCACGTTTTCTGCACTGAGCCAATCGAACCTATGCTCATCGGTTATGTATTTTCTGCCAAGTTTCATGCGTCCGTTGTAGCCTTTGACCACGTCAAATGGCGTAACGAGGCGGTTTTCCAAAAGGATGGAAAATGTGATGGGCTTCATCACCGAACCGGCCTCGAAAGGGTATTCAGTGAATTTAGGATTCAAGGAGGAGTAGTCTCTTTTTCGTATCTTTTTGGGAATGTAGCGATTTGAGGAAGCCATCGCCAAGATCTTGCCAGAAGATGCATCCATGATGGCGGCTATGATCTCTTTGGCCTCCAAATCGGCCTTGTGGTTGTCCAGCAGTTTCTCCAGGCTCTTTTGCAGGTACATGTTGATGTTGAGATGGACGTTGTAACCATCGACTCTTTGCTTGACAAAAGCCTCTTTGTTAAGGATGATATTGTTGCCGATATCGCGTTTGCCTCGAATCAAGCCATCCTGCTTGGGAGCGATGATATCTTGATAATACTTCTCCAGCCCCTTGATGCCCTGGATTCTCGTATAGCCATCCTCCTCGATCTTGCCCACATATCCAATTATTGGCGTCATGGTATCTTTATACGGAAACACGCGGCTCTCGCCACTCTCCAAAATCGTAAGCCCCTGTTTTATATACCTGTTGCCTACGCGATACGGCACGAAAACGTCCAAGGAATTGAGTTTGCGCGATAGGATTTTGAGCTGGTAGGCGGTTTTGGTGTCGATCGCGTAGGAGAGCACTATATAACCTCGCTTTTTGAGAGCTTTTCTTACCTTCTTTTGGGGTATGCCGCTATAGATAGAGAAAAGCTTGATAAAGAGATCCTTTTTTTGCGGATCGATACAGCGGGTATTGACAGCAACTTTATAGAGCTTGTTGGAATATGCTACCTGATAGCCATCCTGGCTTACGATCGAGCCTCGTACCGCCCTGTTCTTCTCCTCCACATAGAGGCGCGGCAAATGGCGATCTTCGATAATTATTTTAAGCACCACACCCAGAAAGATAAGAATGCCTATCAAAAAAAGTGCGAAAATGACGATAATTTTGTAGAGCTTTGTTGTAGTATCCATAAATATTCTTAAACGACTTTTTTGCTGAGTATGGATAAAATAATACTCTTAAAGCTATAAATATTGACTTAAAAGAAATATATGGAAAAATCGATTTTCAACATTGCCGTCGCCATCATTGTCGTGAGTATGTTGGCCTCCTACTCCTTGACCACATACACCACGCTCTTTTTCGGTTACAGCCAGTTTCACTTTTTCGTACGCGAGCTCGTCTTTGGGGCTATTGCTATCTGGATTATGTGGTATGTGGCAAGGCTCGATCCAAAACATATCAACAAATTGGGGCTTGGGCTTTTTGGGGTGTTTTTCTTTTTGATGCTGATTATGAATTTTCTCCCTTCATCTTTGGTCACCGCCGTGGGTGGGGCGAAGAGATGGATAAAATTTCCCTTCTTCTCCATCGCTCCAGTGGAATTTTTCAAAGTGGGATTCGTCTTTTTTCTTGCTTGGAGTTTTTCGAGAAAGTTCGAACAAAATAGACCAAATAGGCTCGTTCACGAAATCAAGCTCATTATCCCCTATCTCGTCATCTTCCTCATAGCGGTCGTCTCCATCGCCATCTTCCAAAACGACATAGGCCAGGTCACCGTCTTGGGACTGACGCTCTCCTTTTTGCTCGTCTTTGCGGGACGCAGCCTCAAACTCTTTTTCATTCTCATATCTCTTGCCGCGACGCTTTTTGTCATCTTCGTCTCCATTTCCGAACACAGGATCGCCAGGATCAAAATGTGGTGGGCAAGCGCACAGAACTACCTGCTTTCCTTCATGCCCCAATGGATGGCGCAAGAGCTCAAACTCGACAACGCCCAAGAGTCCTACCAGATCGCGAACTCCTTGCATGCCATCCACAATGGCGGAATCTTGGGGCAAGGTATCGGCAACGGGGAGCTTAAACTAGGGTTTCTTAGCGAAGTACATACCGATTTCGTCTTGGCGGGGCTCAGCGAGGAGATAGGCTTTGTGGGATTGACGATTCTTATGGGGCTGTACATTCTACTACTGCATCGACTTTTCAAGCTTGCGAACAGAACCTCTGATAAGACCAGCTACCTTTTCAATGTGGGCGTAGCGATGCTTATTGGCTTTTCACTCCTTATCAACGCCTTTGGGATTAGCAGCATCATCCCCATCAAAGGGATCGCCGTACCGATGCTCAGCTATGGGGGTAGCTCCATGATAGCCACCGCCTTAGCACTAGGTATGGTCATGATGATCAACAAAAAAGATCCAAGCACATGAAGATTCTCATCACAGGCGGCGGTACAGGCGGGCATTTGGCAATTGCAAAAAGCATCAAAGAGGAGCTCAACAAAAGAGGCTTTGAGCCTATTTTTGTAGGTTCTGAGTTTGGGCAAGACAGGCTCTGGTTTGAAAACGACGATGGATTTGGCCAGAAATATTTTCTCCAAACCCAAGGGGTCGTGAACAAAAAGGGCTTCGAAAAGTTCGCTGCTTTGTGGCAGATCCTACAAACGAGCAAAAAGGTGCGAGAGATCTTGGCACAAAACCGCGTCGACGCGGTCTTTAGCGTGGGAGGCTACGCTGCAGCCCCTGCAAGTATCGCAGCCATTCGCACCAAAACGCCTCTATATATCCACGAGCAAAACGCTATCACAGGAAGGCTCAACAAGCTACTTAGCCCTTTTGCCAAAAGAGTCTTTAGCTCTTTCACTCCCCCATACGATCCCTATCCCGTAGCAGAGCGGTTTTTCGCTACTAGAAGGCTTCGGGAAAAACTGCGAACCATACTCTTTCTAGGCGGTAGCCAAGGAGCGAAACAGATAAACGATATCGCCATCGCCTTGGCACCCCACCTGCAAAAGCGAAACATCGCCATAATCCATCAAACGGGCAAAAAGGATTTTCATCGCGTCCAAGAGGCGTACGAAAGCATGGGCATAGAGGCTGAAGTGTTCGATTTTCGCACAGATTTGCCCACCTTCTTCGCACAAGCAGATCTGGCAATTGCTAGGGCTGGGGCTAGCAGCCTTTGGGAATTGAGCGCCAATGCGCTGCCCACCATTTTCGTCCCCTACCCCTACGCGGCAAACAACCACCAATACTTCAACGCGAAGTTTTTGGTAGAAAAAGAGGCGGCACTGCTTTTTACAAACATCCAAGAGACTCTCGAACTCTTAGATACAATCGATCTCATGTCCATGAGCCAAAAACTGCTGCACATCGCCAAACCAAACGGTGCAAAGAGGATCGTCAATACTATATTGGCCGATCTTACTTGAGAACAACCCTATTTTTTCCACTTTTTTTCGCTTCGTACAAAGCTTCGTCGGCTCTTTGGAGCACATCTTTGTACGATTCACTCTCTTTTTTTGTAGTGGCTCCAAAACTTGCGGTAAATAGGAGTATTTGTGTGGTATTTGGAAGTTTGAGCCCTTTTGTTTCCACCACCTCTCGCAAACGCTCACCCACAATATTGGCAGCCTTCCCGTCTCCTCCTGGCAGCACCACTACGAACTCTTCGCCACCATACCTGTAGGCTTTTGTGTTTTTGCGCACATAGGTTCGCAAAATCTCTCCCACCTCTTTGAGCACCTCATCGCCCACGAGATGTCCATAGGTGTCGTTGATCTGCTTGAAATTGTCTATATCGAGAATCAAAAGCGCATATGGAATGCCCGCACTATCGAGCTTGCTCAAATCCTCATCGAAGCTTCGCCTATTCAGAAGGCCAGTGAGGGCGTCGTGCTGCGCCTCTTTTTTTTGCTCGTTGAACTTCTCTTCGATAAGCTCCAGTCTCGTTCTGTTCTCTTCTAAAAATTTCTTAAGTTTTCTATTCTCTTTCTCAAGTTCTGCAATTTTACCCTGCAACTCTTGCATCTTTTGGATATCTTGCTCATCAATCGCTTCAATACTCTCTTTGATATATTTATCGTGCGATTCGAGATTTGTGGCAAATGCACCCAAGGCTTTTTCCGAATCCACCGCTAAGTGTTTGAGATCGCAACTAATCTCTTTGATCTCTTCCATATCACCTACATGCGGAGCGTCTTTGAAATATTTCTCGTAAAGCACATAAAGGTTCTTTTTCGAGAGGATATGGTTCTCTTCTACTGCTTTACACATCACATAAAACCACTCGTCATAATTTATCGGCGTCAGCGAGATACCGTTTTGCGTCATAAATGTGAGCGTCTTTTTGGCAATATCCGCCGCATGTTCCTTTTTGCCGTCATACAGCTCTTTGGCTGTGGATAGTTCCTTACAGCTATCCATATCTCCCCCTAAATCCATATATTATCTATAAGCCTCGTATCTCCAACATATGCCGCAACCAAAATAATGCTGTTTCCCACTTCAATCGTATCGAGTCGCTTGAAGTTCCTATCCACAATCTCTATATATTCCACTTTTATCGGTTGCAAAATTTCTTCCATCTGCGCTTTTATCTTTTGAGAATTTTTTTCTCCCATCTGCACCATTTTAGCAGCTTTTTTCAAAGATTTAGATAAAAGCTGCGCTTTTTGGCGCTCATCTGGATCTAGATAGACGTTCCTGCTACTGAGCGCCAAGCCATCTGGCTCTCTTACAATCTCGCAAGACACAATCTCCACATCCATGAAGTGATCCCGCACCATCTGCTGGATCAAAAAGAGCTGTTGGGCATCTTTCTTGCCAAAATATGCCCTATCGGGGGAAGCGATATGCAAAAGTTTGTTGACTATATGCAATACTCCATCGAAATGGCCTGGACGAAAATGCCCCTCCAGCACGTATCCTAGCACATCTGGGGCCTTGACCTTGACTTCATCTTCGAAGTAGATATCCTTTACTTCTGGCATGAAGAGGATATCCACTCCGGCTAACTCGCATATTTTCTTGTCAGCTTCATAGCGCCTTGGGTACTTCTCAAAATCCTCTCCCGGCAAAAATTGGGTAGGATTGACAAAAATAGATACTATAGTAGTATCATTTTCTTTTATACTTCGCTCAATCAACGAGAGGTGCCCTTTGTGCAGCGCTCCCATCGTAGGCACGAATCCCACGCTTCCTTGCATGCTTTTTCGAAGCCGTTTCAAGTCGCTTGGAGTCTTTACAATTTCCATCGCAAACCTTTTGATATAATTGCAGTAAAATTTTACCCAAAAATAGGAGCAAATATTGGACAGCTACGAATATAGCGAACTTTTGAAAAAACTTGAAAAAAAGATAGAAAATATCAAAAACATTATCAAACCAGACCAACTCCAAAAGCGCATCGAAGAGATTGAAAAGCTTGAAAACTCTCCAAACTTTTGGGACGACGCCAAAAAGGCAGCACAGATCCAAAAAGAGAAAAATAGATTAACGCGCATCTTGGAAAAATACAACGAAGCGAAAACCGCCCTGGAGGATGCGAAAGAGCTCTTTGAGCTTGCAAGCGAAGAGGAAGACAGCGAGACGCTGCAGATGCTCTTCGATGAGGCGCAAAACCTGGAAGAGAAGGTAAGCAAGATAGAGATAGAGACGATGCTTAGCGGCGAAAACGACGAGAAAAACGCCATTGTCTCCATTCATCCAGGAGCCGGAGGGACAGAGTCGCAAGATTGGGCGAGCATTTTGTATAGGATGTATCTTAGATGGGCAGAGAGGCACGGATTCAAAGTGGAGGTTCTGGACTACCAAGAGGGAGATGAAGCCGGTATCAAAGATGTGAGCTTCATCATTAAAGGAGAAAACGCCTACGGCTACCTCAAAACCGAAAACGGCATCCACAGACTGGTACGCATCAGTCCATTCGATTCCAACGCTAGACGCCACACGTCCTTCGCCTCTGTGATGGTAAGCCCCGAGATTGATGATGATATCAACATCGTCATAGAAGACAAAGACATCAGAGTAGATACCTATAGAGCAAGCGGCGCTGGCGGCCAGCACGTCAACAAAACCGATTCTGCCATTAGAATCACTCATATCCCGACAGGCATCGTGGTGCAGTGCCAAAGCGACAGAAGCCAGCACCGCAATAGAGAAACGGCAATGAAGATGCTCAAATCAAGACTCTACGAACTGGAATTGGAAAAGAAAAAGGCAGAACAAGAGGGAATAGAAAAGAGCGATATCGGTTGGGGACATCAAATTCGAAGCTATGTGCTCGCTCCATACCAGCAGGTCAAGGACAATCGTAGCAACAAAGCCTACTCCAACGTAGAGGCGATCCTCGATGGTGATATCGACAAAATCATCGAAGATGTATTGATAGCCCAAGCTCAGAAAGAGGAGAAAGCGTGAATACCATAGCCCATTTGATGGTCATTCTCAATGAAAAGGGTGAAATCGTCGATTTTTACAACACAATTGATGGAATCGGCTGGGATGAACAAGAGGTAATTGGCAAAAACTGGTTCGATATTTTCATCGATCCACAAGATAGAGAGAAGATCTTCAAGGTCTTTCAAGAAATCATCGCCGGCAACGAAGCCACCTA
>WGBC01000018.1 GCA_015494535.1 Nitratiruptor sp.
GTAGCAAGACTATTTAATGGTAAGCTCGCCAGCTACCACGGTGGCACGGACTTTCGCGCTTCTCTTGGCACGCCTGTAAAAGCTATCAACGATGGGGTAGTGGTGCTAGCAAAAATGCGTTACTTTGCGGGAGGATCAATAATAATTGATCATGGAAGAGGCGTCTATAGCTGCTACTACCACTTAAGTAGATTTAAAGTAAAACCAGGAGATAGGGTAAAAAGAGGGCAAATCATAGCCCTCAGCGGCCAAAGTGGGCGCGTCACAGGCCCACATTTGCATCTAACCATCAAAATCAAAGGCATCAGCGTCGATCCGATGCAGTTTATCGACGCTTTTAACCAAACCTTTAAAACTGTATCATCCCTTCCGTTGGGCTTGAAGCGGTAGCATAGGGCTTTTTGGGGATGCGACCGGCAAGATAGCTCATGCGCCCCGCAATGACTGCGTGTTTCATCGCTTCTGCCATCTGGATTGGATTTTTGGCTTGGGCAATGGCGGTATTGGTAAGTACCCCATCGGCTCCTAGCTCCATGGCAATCGCCGCATCGCTCGCGCACCCAACGCCAGCATCCACGATAACCGGCACGCTCACCGCCTCTTTTACAAAGACCACATTGTAGCGATTTTGGATACCAAGTCCGCTGCCAATAGGCGCAGCCAGTGGCATCACAGCAGCCGCACCTGCATTTTCTAGCTTTTTAGCTACAATTGGATCGTCATTGGTATAGGCCATGACGGTGAAGCCATCCTTTGCCAATACTTCGCACGCTTTGATAGTTTCGATGACATCTGGATAGAGGGTCTTTTCGGTATCGCCTATGATCTCTAATTTAATGATGTCAATACCGGTTGCTTCGCGTACCATGCGAAAGAGCGTGATTGCCTCTTCTGCCGTAGTGCAGCCCGCACTATTTGGCAGTAGCTGGACATTGCTATCTTTGAAGTAATCCATCAGGTTCTCTTTGTTTGGATCGGTGATATTAACCCTGCGTACCGCCACGGTAATCATCTCCGCCCCACTTGCGATGGTGGCGTCATAGGTAGTCTTGAAATCGGGATACTTCCCGCTTCCTACAATGAGTCTGCTTGTAAATTCATATTTGCCAATTTTGAGAATATCAGCCATGCTTCGCTCCTAATAGGATAAATTTACTCTTATTTTACCCAAAATTGCGCTCTTGTCAAAATCGACTTTTAAGCTAACAAGGTCTATAATGGCTCTATGAGCGAACAACAATTAGGCGAATTTCTCCTTCTCTTGGCACTGCTCTTTGGCCTTACCTATGCATTGGCTGGCTTTTTGGAGCGGCTCAAAATCCCCGGTATCCTTGCAGCGCTTTTCGTAGGGATGGGCATCCACTATACGCAAATCGGTACTCTCCTAACGCAAGCACAATTTAGCGAAATTATCACGATATTAGCCGATATGGGTGTACTTTTCTTGCTCTTTTTCATAGGCTTGCAAATTGATCTTAAAGAGATGCAAAGCCAAAGCAAAGATATCGTTTTAGCAACCATTCTCAATACCCTTTTTCCATTTATCTTTGGCGTCTTAGTAATGCTCTATTTAGGCTATGGCTATTTAATAGCTTTCGTTATTGGCCTTACGCGCATGCCGACAGCCGAAGCCGTCATCGTGCCAATTCTCGATGAGTTCAAACTGATTCGCACGAAAATTGGCAACTATATCGTCGGAGCTGGCGTGCTCGATGATGTGATAGAGGTCTTCTTAGTGGCCTTCGTCTCTGTCTGGATAGGCGTCAAATCGGGTGCAATCAATATCCAAAAAGACATCACCGACATCCTCATAAACAGTGCCATCTTCATCGTAGCTGCCTTTGTAGTGCGCAAATTCATAATCGTGCCGCTCTCACGCTGGACGAAGCTCAGCGTGGTTAATATCATCATTTTGCTCGTGTTAGTTCTTTTTATTTTTGGCGGGTTTGCCCAATATGCGGATCTAGGCCTCGTGGTTGGAGCCATTATTGCTGGCATCGTGATGCGCCCGGTATTTGACAAAAGCGGTGAAATTGGCGAAAAGGCCACGGGAGCCGTGCGGGCGGTAAGCTATGGCTTTTTTGGAATTCTGTTTTTCCTCTGGATCGGGATGAGTGTCGATCTAGAGGGGCTCGTCAAAGCGCCAGAGTTAGCTATTTGGCTTTTTTTGGCGGCATTCGTAGGCAAGATAGTAGGCATTCTTCTCATGGTGCCATTCAAAAAACTCACCCTCAAAGAGGCTATCGCCATCGGTATCGGCCTCAACGCCAGGCTCACCACAGAAATAATCGTGGCCAAACTGTTGCTGGACGCTTCGCTCATCGACGAGCAGCTCTTTAGCGCTCTTGTGGCTGCTTCTTCAGTCTCCACCATTGTAGTACCTATCACTTTCACACTTTTGGCTCTCAAATGGAAAGAGGAGTTTAGTCCCACCGCAATCAAAAAAGCTAAACCTATCAAGATTGAGCCTGCGGCCATCCCTTGGCACGCAAAAGCTATCAAGGAAGTCCTTACATTCCTTCGCACCGATCCCAAGCGTGGCCTCACCTCCCAAGAGGCCAAAAAACGCCTCAAAATCTATGGTCCCAATAGGTTGCAAGCAACAAAAAAAGAGAACTGGGCAACCATTTTACTACGCCAATTCACAGATGTTTTGGTCATCATCTTACTTGTGGCAGCGGCGATATCCTTTACCATTGGCGAAAGAGGCGATGCTTATACCATCCTAGCTATCGTCATCCTCAATGCAATACTTGGCTTCGTGCAAGAGTATAAAGCGGAAAAAGCTCTGGAAGCACTTAAAAAGATGCTCTCACCCAAATGCAAGGTAGTTCGCGATGGCGCCACCATCAAAATAGATTCCAAAAATGTAGTCCCCGGCGATATAGTGGTACTCGACATTGGCGATAGGGTTCCAGCAGACATGCGCATAATAGAAGCTATCAATCTCAAAGTGGATGAATCGCCTTTGACGGGCGAGTCCACGCCCGTACATAAATCCATAGAGCCAGTGCACCAAAACGCAAGCCTAGCCGATCGCAAAAGCATGCTCTGGATGGGTACTACCATCCTCAATGGTTACGCCAAAGGGGTGGTAGTGGCAACGGGCATGCAGACAGAGTTTGGCAAAATAGCCAAACTCACCGCCAGCGTAGAGCGCAAACCCACACCCTTGCAACGCAAATTGACGGTACTAGGCAAGAAACTAGGCATTATCTCTATAACCATCTCCGTGCTCATAGCCATCATCGGCTACCTTTTGGGTAAAGATCTCTTCGAGATGTTTATGACTGGCGTCTCATTGGCCGTAGCAGTGGTGCCCGAGGGGCTGCCGGCAGTGGTGACTATCACTTTGGCTCTCGGTATCAAGGCGATGATCAAGCAAAATGCACTCTTGCGCCGCCTAGAGGCTGCCGAAAACCTTGGCAGCGCCAACGTTATTTGCACGGACAAAACGGGTACGCTCACCAAAAATGAAATGACCGTGCGATCAGTCTGGCTCTTTGGCAACGAGTTGCACCTCACGGGCGTGGGCTACGATCCGGCTGGCCATTTCGAAAAGGATGGCAAACGCTACGACTACAAGCAAGATAAACTCTTGCAAAAGCTGCTACGAGCGGGCCTACTATGCAACCATGCACAACTAACAAAAAAAGAGAATAGATGGCAAACAAGCGGCGATCCCACAGAAGCCGCTCTCATCGTCGCGGCATACAAAGCACATCTTACGCGCGATGACGAAAAGATTGTGAGTGAGCTCTCTTTCAATAGCGAGCGAAAACGCATGAGCGTCATCGTCCAAGAAAAAGACCGCCTCATCGCCTACATCAAAGGCGCACCCGAAGTGCTCATCAATCGAGCAAGATTTTATGAAGATTATGAGGGCGTGAAACCTTTGAGTGAGAAAAAGCGCCTCGAATTCGAAAAAGCTTACGTGGAGTATGCGAAGCAAGGGCTTAGAACCCTAGCTATTGGTTACAAAATTCTCAAGCCATCTTCTCGTCTCTCTCCCGATGAAGTGGAGAGCGATATTGTACTCCTTGGGGTGGTGGGCATTATCGATCCGCCAAGAGAGGAGGTGCCAGAGGCAATAGCCACAGCCAAGAGTGCCGGCATCAAAGTAGTGATGATAACAGGCGACGCGCCTCTTACCGCTCTGGCCGTAGCCAAAGAGATAGGGCTCGAAGCCTCAAGGGCGATTACCAGTACCCAGATGAGCACTATGAGTGACGAACAAATCAAAGAGATCATCAAAGAGGGAGCGATTTTTGCACGCGTCACACCGGCGGACAAGCTCAAAATCGTCTCACTTTTGCAAGAAGAAAAACTCATTGTTGCCATGACGGGCGATGGAGTCAATGACGCACCTGCTCTCAAAAAAGCGGACATTGGTATCGCCATGGGACAGCGAGGCACGGACGTGGCCAAAGGAGCGGCCGATCTAATTCTGCTAGACGACAATTTCGCCACCATCGTCAAAGCCGTCAAAGAAGGACGCCGCCAATACGACAACATCAAAAAATTCGTCACCTACCTCCTCTCCTCCAACACCGGCGAAGTTCTCCTTATAGTGCTTAACATCATAGCAGGTGGGCCTCTAGTGCTCTTACCGGTACAGATTCTTTGGATGAATCTGGTTACGGATGGCATGACGGCCGTGGCATTAGGGGTAGAGCCGGCCGAAAAGGATGTGATGCAACGCCCTCCTCGTGCAATCAATGCACCATTTTTAGAACGGCGCAATATTTTGATGCTGCTTTTTTTAGGCTCATATATCGCTTTTGCTACGCTCTGGATTTTCCACCATTACTTGGCAAGCCACGATGTAGCTTTAGCCCAAACTGTTGCATTTACCTCAATAGTAATTATGGAAAAAATAAATGTATTCAATTTCCGATCTCTTCGCTGGCCACTCTATAAGGTAGGATTTTTCACGAATCCTTGGCTACTGCTGGCTTGGGGCGTGACGGTGGGGTCGCAGGTAACTGCCGTCTATTTTCCTCCACTGCAGAAGATGCTTCATACCGTACCGCTCTCCCTCGAAGACTGGGGAGTAATATTTGCTCTCGCTTTGCCGATATTTATAGTAATGGAAGTTTATAAAATCATTGAACACAGAGTGCTAAGGAAAAACAATGGAGTATGATATCCTCAAATCGATCCTCACTGTTTTGCTCATTGGCTTCATGATAGGGCTGCAGCGCTCCCTCACCTACATTCTCAAAAATGAAGAGTTTTTCATGGGAAGCCGCACTTTCGCCCTCATTGCGCTAGCTGGATATATCACGGGGTGGCTTGGAAGTAAGATCCAAGGCATCGAGCTCGTAATAACACTCTCAATCACAGCTTTTATTGCTATGACATATTACTTCAAAGTGACAAAGCTCGGCAAGCTTGGCTTCACCACCCAGACCGCTGCTTTTATCACGTTTCTTTTGGGTCTTATGGTCTGGTATGGACTAGAACGCTACGCCATCTTCATCGCGGTGCTCATCATCGTGCTATTAGAAATCAAGCCAAAAATGCAGCAGATCGAAAAACATATCTCTTCCAAAGACATCAACGCCGTGATACTGCTTTTGGTGATGACGTTCGTAATTTTACCGGTTCTACCAAACAAGATGATAGGGCCTTACGAGCTCTTCAACCCCTACAAAACCTGGGTCATGGCCATCATCATATCGGCACTCAGTTTCGTAGGATACGTGGCTATCAAAATCTTAGGACAAAGGCATGGCGTGCTCATCACCGGTGCTGCGGGAGGGCTCATCTCCTCTACCGCGGTCTCCATCACGCTCTCTAGCATTTTTCCCAAAAAAATAGAACTGATAAAAATCTATACGGCAGGCATTGCCATCTCTTGGACTTTCATGTTCATTCGCGTCTTTATCGAAACCCTCATTATCGATGTGGCACTCGCCAAAATCGTGGCCATTCCTTACCTGCTCACCGCCGCTGCGGGATTGGGATACGTAGCGTACCTGTACAAAAGCGCGCCCACGACAGAACTCACCTTTCACAATCCGCAACTGGAAAAAAACCCTTTACAGCTTAGCGAAGCCATAAAGTTTGGCATTCTCTTTGGCATCATCTATGGCGCCATCGCCTTTGTAGAGAGCCGCTACGGCAATATCGGAGTCTATATCGTCTCGGTGATTTCTGGTATTACTGATGTGGATGCCATCACTTTGAGCCTTAGTGAAATGGCAAAAGAGCAGCGCCTCTCACAGCTTGCTGCATTGACTGGCATTGTGGCTGCAAGCTATACCAATACAATAGTCAAGCTTATTATCACCTACTGGCTCGGAGGCAGAGCTCTTGGCTGGAGCATCACCAAATTTACACTTCTCATTACACTCACGCTTTTTGGGGGTATTTTCCTTGCAAAAGTCCTTCTATTACCTTAGGATAGAGTTCATACTCCAAAGCGTGGATCCTGGCTTCAAACTCCTCCAAGCTCTCATCTTCTCTATGGAAACAGGCCTGATCGATAATCTGGCCGCCATCAAGCTCATTGCTCACCCAATGCACCGTCACTCCCGCCACTCTCATATCTGAAGCATAGCTTCGCTCAATCGCCTTGGCACCCTTAAAAAGTGGCAAAATGGAAGGATGGATATTGATGGCATTGGTGATCGCATCGGTGAAAACCGGTGTTAAAATGCGCATAAATCCAGCCAACACTACCAAATCTGGTTCTACCTGCTTGATGGAGGCTACCAGTGCCTCGTCAAACTCCTCTCTGCAGGCAAAATTCCTATGATCGATCACCTCCACTTCAATCCCCAACCTCTTAGCGCGTTCTATCCCTTTTGCACTCGGGTTATTGGTGATGGCTTTGGAAATAAGCAGGCTCTTTCTGTGCAGTTTGCGAGCGATGTTTTCTAAATTCGTTCCATTACCGCTAAAGAGGATGACTATTCTTTTCATAGATCCCCTACCGCTGCGATGAGATCGCTTGGACGCAGGGCGTAGTTGGCCTTATTAACTTTTTGGCTAGCAAGCGCATGTGCCAAAGAGCCCTGAATGGCGGCTTGCAGCGGATCGTAGCCTTGGGCGAGCAGCGCACCGATAAGGCCTGTGAGAATATCGCCACTACCGCCTTTTGCCAATGCGTTGCTGCCGTGTGGATTGATAAAAAATTGGTTATCTTGAGCTATAATGGGGTTGGCACCTTTGAGCAGCAAGACTGCGTTGGGATACTTTTTGGCAAACTCCTCCACTAACTCTGCCCTCTTTTCTTGCACCTCTTTGGGGCCAAGATCCGCGATACCGCATAGGCGCAGCAACGAGGCGAACTCTTTTGGATGGGGGGTGAGCACAATTTTTGATCTATTCAGCAATTCAAGGATTTTCTCGCTATAGAAAAGATCCGCATCCACTATCAGAGGCAAATCGTTATCAAGCATTGCATTGAGATCATCATCGCAATACTCAAACCCTAACCCCATTCCCACTGCTATGGCAGTGGTTTTTGGCGGTAGATGGGAGGAGTGCATCAACTCATAGGGAACGACGATATTCTCGAATGTCACCACACTCACAAGCCCAGCTCCATAGCTTAAAGCCGCTTGGGCAGCCATGATAGCTGCGCCCTCTTTTTCGCCTGCAATCACCGCCAAATGGCCAAAGTCGCCTTTGTTGCTATTTTTTTTGTCGCGATATGGGGGCTTGAGATCTTCACAATCCAGCAGCTGCCAATTGCTCTCTTCTTCATAGAGCGCTCTGCTCACTCCTAGATCCGCTACCACAACCTCGCCTACATAATCTTTGGCCAAATCCATAAATAGCGCTTTTTTCAGTGCTCCCATAGTCACCGTCAAATCTGCATAGAAAGCTATGGGCAAAGGCTTGCCATCCTTGTCAATCCCGCTTGGAATATCGCAAGCGATTTTGAAACTCTCCATCTGGTTGAGTCTTTGCAATAGATGCACGCTATCCTCTCGTAGCGGTTTGCTCAGCCCACTTCCAAACAGTGCATCCACTATCACATCCGCTTCATGAATGTCATCTACCAGCTCCCCACCACAGGCAAAAAAGCGATCGAGCTGGATTTTGCACATACTGCTCTTGGCTCCATAAGGCAAAAAAAGCGCTACGTCGTATTCGCCAAGCAATTGCCTAGCACTCGCTATTCCATCGCCGCCGTTGTTGCCAGGCCCAGAGACTATCAATATTGATGATCCTTTGGAAAAACGTTTCTGAATCTGCTGCGTTATCGCGTATGCCGCATGCTCCATCAAAATATCTTCTGGCAAATTGTAGATCTTGTAGCATTTTTGATCGAGTCTGGTTACGTCGCTATAGAGATTCTGCATATCTGTCTCCTAAGATTTGGGCGAATCTGCTTCTTGCATAGAAGCTGAACTTCTTGAATAGTTCGCTTTGGTACTTGCTTTTGTAAAAGATTTGATAAAACTCCCTACCAAATTCAAATCCTTTGATTTTAAGCTCATACAGCTCACCTCTCTCCAGATACTTTTTCACCGCTATTTTGCTCACACAGCTCAAACTATCTTCCACCTCTTTTAACACATTGATGATGGCTTCCGTATGGCGAAGCTCCAGGTAGATATTGAGATCATTCGCGAATTTGCCTATTTTTCTGATAAATTCGCTTCTCGTCCCACTCCCCTCTTCTCGAAGGATCCACTTTTTATCCAGCAGCGTATCTATATAGTGCTCTTTTTTCTTGGTAAGAGATTTGTCTCCTGTCACAACCACCAGCTCGTCCTTGCCGATTGGCGTGATGATGCAGTTGTTGCAGTTGATATCCCCTTCTATGTAACCGATATCTATGGCACCCTCTTGCGTCATTTTGGCAATCTCTGCAGTGTTGGCGATCTTCATCTGGATCTTGACTTCTGGATATTCGTGCATATATTCGCACACGATGTGGGGCATAATGTAGTCCGCAATGGTGGTACTGCAGCCAATGATGAGCTTACCTTTATTCTCCATTTGCATAAACTCGGACTCGATGTCTCTGAGCCTGTAGATGAGAGGTTCTATCTCTTCATAAAAGGCTCTTCCTTTTTCGTTGAGGATGAGTTTTTTTTGAATGCGCTCAAATAACTTGCAGCCTAGAATCGATTCGAGCTCTTTCAAAGCCATGGAGACCGCTGACTGGCTGAGATTAAATTTCTTGGCAACTTGCGTCAGATGCCCAATCTTCGCCACCTCCAAAAAGAGCTCCATTTGCCGTAGAGTGATACGCATATAACGCCTTTATTTCAAAAATTTTTATTATTATATATTATTTTATTTATTTTACTTATTAAATCAAAAGGTTTATAATATATCATTCAAATTATATAAAGGAGTGATATGGCGTTTAGCAAGGAAAATATCAAATATACTCTCAATGGTATCCTTTTTGTAGCACTCTTTACGATTGCCGCTATTCAGATCTCCGAAGTTAGCTTCATCAAGGCGCTTGCCATCAGTCCTCTCATCATCGGTATCGTTATTGGGATGTTCTATGCCAATACACTGCGTACCCATATCCCTCAAGAATGGGTTCCAGGCATTGTCTTTAGCTCCAAGCAGCTGCTGCGATTTGCCATCGTTCTCTATGGATTTCGCATAACCTTCCAACAGATTGCAGAAGTTGGCTTAGCAGGGCTAAGCGTTTCGACCATCATGCTCACCTCCACCTTTATCCTTGGCTGGTGGGCAGGCGTGAAAATCTTCAAACTCGATCGCGACACGGCGATTTTGACGGCATCTGGCTCTAGTGTATGCGGTGCAGCCGCGGTACTAGCGACTGAACCTGTACTCAAGGCCGAGCCATACAAAAGCGCGGTGGCGGTGGGTACGGTAGTACTCTTTGGAACGATTGCGATGTTTACCTATCCTGCCCTTTTCAAAGCCGGTCTCTTTGATATGGACCCAGCAACATATGGTATCTATGTAGGTGGCACCGTACATGAAGTAGCCCAAGTGGTAGCAGCCGGAGGCGCTGTGAATGAAATAGCCATGAACGATGCGGTAATTGTAAAGATGACAAGGGTTATGATGATAGCACCTCTGCTTATTATCCTTGGCATCATCGTCTCAAAAAGTGCACAAACAAGCGGAGAGAGCAAGAAATTCAAAATCTCCATCCCTTGGTTTGCGGTATGGTTCATAGTCATGGCAGGGATCAACTCGTTTCTCATCAATATCGAAAGTTTGCATCCAATAATTGAAGGAATAAACAAATTCGATACATTCTTGCTCACTATGGCGATGACGGCTCTCGGTATGGAAACAAGCATAGAGAAATTCAAACAAGCCGGAGCCAAGCCTGTGCTTTTGGCACTGCTCATGGCAGTATGGCTCATGGTGGGAGGCTATTTCGTCACAAAAGGGGTAGTGGCGGTATTTGGCGCATAAGCGCCCTACTCCTTAAGCTGAATCTGCTTCGGTTCTTCTAGTTCTTCCTCTTTTTGATGGCAAATTCCATTGAAAATCCCCATATTCTCGATTGTGATATGCTCCACGAACACCTCACCAATCACGCGCCCGCCGCTGAGGATCTCCAAAGTGTTGGCATTTACTTTGCCATTGACAAGGCCGCTTACCATTACTTTATCGGCTTTGATTTCGCCCTTGAATTTACCGCTTTTGCCAATAGATACCAATGTGGATGAGGTAATGGTACCCTCGGCCTCCCCATCGATATGTAGATTCGCGTCCAATACCATATCCCCAACTATTTTTGCGCTTTTGGAGATGAGGGTGGTCTCTTTTGAGATAGAGCCGCCTTGATCGCTTTTACCAAAGATTCCCATGGTACTCGCCTCTCTTTTTTGAAGATTTTGTAGAAATTCTCCCCGCTCCAGCGGACAAATTTCATCGGATTCAATGGCTTTTTGTTGAAGCGCACCTCGTAGTGCAGGTGTTGACCGGTGGATAGGCCGGTATTACCCATATAGCCGATGAGTGTGCCCTTTTTGACGAAATCGCCCCTTTTGACAAGCCTTTTTTTCAGATGCGCATAGATTGTGCTAAATCCATCAAAATGGGCAATTTTAATAATATTACCATATCCATACCGATTATACACAGCATCTGTGACAATCCCATCCGCAGTGGCGTATATACCCACCTCTCCACGACCTGGTATATCGATGCCGGGGTGAAATTCTCTCTTCTTCAAAATAGGGTGTTTGCGCCAGCCAAATCCAGCAGAGAGGCGGAAGTTTTCCACGGGCGAGCCGGATGGGACAAGCTGCAGGATTTTATTGATCTCTTCAGTGCCCAAGCTTTTGATATCGACGGTTTGGAAGTAAGTTTCGCCTTTGAGACCGATTTTGGTTTCGAGATCGTTGATTTTCTCTCCCAATTCCTCGAGCTTTTTCTTTTTGGCCACAAGGGCTATGTTAAGCTTTTCGAGGCGCTTTTGCATCCTCTCCACATCCGATACGAGCTTCCTTTTTTCCTGCTCGATCGTGACTATTTTGCCCTCGAGAAAATCTATATAGAAATACCCGGCAACGAAGGCTATCAAAACAAGCGATACCACACCAAAGAGAACGTACTTGATGACTTGGCGCACGCTATAGTGCCTGGTGCCGCTGATTGTGGTGATGGTTATGAGGTATCTGTTTTTCATGATCGCTTTCTAAAACTTAGAGCTTCCAAGATGTGCTTCTTGCCAATGATTTCACTCTGCTCAAGATCCGCAATGGTTCTAGCCACCTTTTTGATGTTGGCTACGCTTCTAAGGCTCAAAGAGAAATTGCGAATAGCCTTCTCAAGCACCGCTTCGGCATCGCTATCAAGGGAGCAATACTCCTCGATCTCAAACTCTTGCAAAGAGCCGTTGAAACTCTTTTGTCTCCGCTTTTTCATGAAAATAAAAGCCTTTTTGACCATCTCGTGCATCGTTTTCGAATCGATTGTCGGCTCGTCTTCTGGCTTGATCGGCTGCATCTGCACGTAGAGTTCGATCCTGTCAAGTAGCGGTTCGGAGAGGCGGCTTTTATACCTAGCAATCTCGAGCTCCGTGCAGCGACATGGCAGATCGGGATGCAAAAGATTACCACAAGGGCAAGGGTTTTGGGCTGCTACAAACAAAAAATCGCTTCTATACTCCACTTTCATATTGACTCTTGAAATCAACACCCTTCTATCTTGCAAAGGCTCGCGCAAAGCTTCTAATACGCTTTTGGAAAAGTGGGGAAATTCGTCGAAAAAGAGTATGCCTCGATGCGCCAGCGCCACTTCTCCAGGCTTGGCGGTGCCGCTTCCCCCACCAAAAATGCTGGCCTTGGTGCTGCTGTGATGAGGCTGGCGGTGCGGGCGGCGCGGCAGGAAACTTGGCTCCTGACCTTCCAAAGCTTGCAGCGCCGCAATCTCTAGGATCTCTTGCATGCTAAGAGGTGGCAGGATGTAGCGCATGCGCTTGGCAATCATGCTCTTGCCACATCCGGGACTTCCTTCAAAGAGGATATTGTGCATGCCGGCTGCGGCGATGAGGGCTGCTCGTTTGGCGCTCTCTTGACCCTTAACATCGATGAAATCGAAATCGTATTCGTCGACGTAGTAGTATTTTTGATCGATCTCTATGCTGGAATAGGGGTAGTCTGTAGATTCTGCTGCTTGCAGTTCGCCACTTCTAATCTTCTCTATCGTTTCTTGCAGAGTCTCTACGCCATAGAGCGTGAGATTTGGAATATGGGAGAGTTTGGCGACACTCTCCTTTGGCACAATCGCCTTGATAGGCTCCTTTGCCAAAGAGAGCAGAAGGGGAAACAAAATCTTGGTATCTTTGACCCTGCCATCAAGCCCAAGCTCGCCGAAGATATACACCTCATCTAAATTCACCTCATCTTTTTGCAGCGCCACACTCAAAGCGATAGCTAGGTCAAAATGGCTGCCGCTTTTTTTGAGATCGCTTGGAGCTAGATTGATGGTGATTTTTTGGGGAGGAAACTTGAAACCATTTGCCAAAAGAGCAGATTTCACCCGCTCTTTGGCTTCCTGGATGGAACTGCTTGCAAGACCTACGATGCTAAAAGCAGGCAGTGCCCTATCGAAAGCACACTCCACCTCTACCGGTTTTGCCTGCGCCTCTGTAAGCGTGGCGCAAAGAAGTTTTTGCAAAATTAGACCTTAATACCACTTTTTTGGGACTTTTTGCGTTTTTTCCACTCTTTTTCGAACTTTTTTCGCTTCAGATATGGAAGCTTCTCTATAAAAAGATGGCCATCGAGGTGATCCATCTCGTGCTGCACGGCTACGGCCAAAAGCCCATCGGCTTCTAGGATATTTTTGTTGCCATGGCGATCCTGGTACTCTACCCTCACCCACTCAGCACGCTCCACGTCGTCGTAGTATTCGGGCACACTGAGGCACCCTTCGGTATAGACTTGCGAGCCTCTTTTTTCCACGATGACCGGGTTGATAAGCTCTAAGAGGTCTTCTTTGTGCTGCTTGCCCTCTTCGTCAGGCAGATTGATGATAAGCGCCCTCAGTGGTACGGCTACCTGGATGGCAGCAAGACCGATGCCGTTTTTCGCTATCATCGTCTCGTACATATCGTCCAGCAGCCTATGTAACTCCTCGTCAAACTTCTCCACTTCGCTAGATCGCAGAAAGAGCCGCTTGTCAGGATATGTGATAACCTCGCGTATCATCTCACACTTTTTTCCAAAACTTGATCGATAAGTCCATAATCTTTGGCCTCTTCGGCACTCATGAAGAAATCTCTCTCGGTGTCTTTCGCTATCTTTTTATAACTTTGTCCCGTGTTTTCTGCTAGGATCTCATTGAGAATTTTTTTAAGGCGCAAAATCTCTTTGGCTTGGATCTCGATATCTGTAGCTTGCCCCTGCGCACCGCCCAAAGGCTGGTGAATCATGATACGAGCGTGCGGCAAGGCGTAGCGTTTACCCTTGGCTCCGGAGCTGAGCAAAAAGGCTCCCATGCTGGCAGCCTGCCCGATACAGATAGTAGCTACATCTGGCTTGATGTAGTTCATCGTGTCAAATATACTCATCCCGCTCGTAATCACACCGCCAGGAGAGTTGATGTAAAGATATATATCTTTATCTGGATCTTCCGCTTCCAAAAAGAGCAGCTGTGCTACGATGGAAGAAGCCACCGCATCGTTGATTTCGCCACTGAGCATAATGATGCGATCTTTCAAAAGCCTCGAATAGATATCGTAGCTTCTCTCGCCTCTTCCCGTGCGCTCGATCACGTAAGGAATGTAGTAGCTCATGCAGCTTCCTCTTTTTTCATCTTCTTGTTGAGTAGATGTGTAAGCAGTCTATCCTCAATCATCGCCATCTTGATTGCCGGCAAGAGACCCTGTTTTTGATAGGCTTCGAGGATCTCTTTGGGATCCCTTCCCATCTGGAGTGCTTCATAGTAGATTGTCTGCACGACCTCTTGATCGTTTACTTCAACACCCTCTTTCTTTGCCAAAGCATCCACGATAAACGTAGCTTTCACGCTTTTCTTGGCTTCTGGCTCGATTTCGGCTCGCAGCTCTTTGAGCTTCTCTTCGTTTTCTCGAAGCTCTTTTATCTCCTCTTCGCTCATCTGCGCCGCTTTGTTGTTCAGCTGCACATCGATCTCTTGGTCTACTATATTTTTTGGTAGATCGAATTCATACTTCTCTACCAAAGCTTCCATCAGTTTCGGTTTGAGCTCTTCGTTGTAGAGTTTGGAGAGTTTCTCACTCTTTAGCTGCTTTTTGATCTCCTCTTTTAAAACCTCTACCGTCGCATCTGGGTTTTGCGGGAGCATCTTTTTAGCTAGCTCGTCGTTGATTTCCACTTTCTCTTTCTCTTTGATGGCATGCAACGTCACTTCGAATTTCGCCTTTTTACCGGCAAGTTCTTTGTTTGGATAGTCTTCGGGGAATGTTACTTCGATGGTCTTAGTCTCGCCTTTCTTCATACCCTCTACCTGCTCTTCAAAGCCTGGAATAAACTGCCCGCTTCCTAGGCGAAGTTCGAAATTTTTGGCACTTCCACCCTCAATCT
The DNA here is from genome assembly GCA_015494535.1 of Nitratiruptor sp. Taxonomy (GTDB): domain Bacteria; phylum Campylobacterota; class Campylobacteria; order Campylobacterales; family Nitratiruptoraceae; genus Nitratiruptor. The sequence goes on from WGBC01000018.1 coordinate 14,982, forward strand.
TGGTGCCATCTTCGAGCGTTCCTTCGAAGTCGATTACGACCAAATCACCCTTCTTGGCAACCTTTCTTTTTGGATTTTCCACAAATTGCGCCATCGCTTCGGCTAGCTCCTTGAGGCGCTCTTCCACCTCTTCCTCACTCACCTCTGGCTCCTCAAATTCTGGAATGAGCTCTTCATACCCTTCTAAATTGATCTCTGGGCGAAAACCAATTTCAAGCTCCATCTCGATTACTTCTTCTTTTTTCTCGAATTTGCTAAATCGTGGCTCGCCTAGCATATCCTCTTTTGCAAGGCCAAGCTCTTGGAAAGCCTTGTCAATAGCTTCTCTCACTAGTTCTGCCTCGGCATCTTGCGTGATTTTCTCTCCGTAGCGTTTTTTGACTATCGCAACGGGTACTTTGCCCTTACGAAACCCTGGAATATCCATAGTTTTTGCAAGGTTTTTGGCTATAGCGTCAGATTTTTTTGCTATCTCTTCTTGCGTGATAGTCGCTTCTACTTTCGCATTAGCGTTATCAATTTTGCTTGCTTGCATCTGCATCAATCATCCCTTTGTAAAAAATTTTAAATCTTATTTTATCAAAATATTGTGCTAAAATCTAAAAAAAATTTTGGAGCCTGCAATGTCCAAGCAACAGGAATTTGAAAAAGCGGTACAAACGATGCTCGAAATCATCGGAGAAGATCCAAATAGAGAAGGTCTCGTCAAAACTCCCCAAAGAGTCTACAAAGCCTTTTTGCATCTCACCCAAGGCTACAGCCAAGATCCAAAAGAGATCCTAGGCGAGGCGCTTTTTACTTCGACCAACGACGAGATGGTGTTGGTACGCGATATCGAGTTCTACTCTTTGTGTGAGCACCATCTCTTGCCGATAATCGGACGCGCACACGTAGCCTACATCCCAAACGGCAAGGTAGTAGGGCTCTCAAAGATTCCAAGAATGGTCAACGTCTTTGCAAGAAGACTGCAAATCCAAGAGCAGATGACCGAACAGATTGCCGATGCCCTTATGGAGACCATCAATCCAAAAGGCGTAGGAGTAGTGATTCAAGCACGCCATATGTGCATGGAGATGCGAGGCGTTGAGAAAATTTGCTCTACAACAGTGAGTTCAGCTTTGCGAGGCGTCTTCAAAGAAAATATCAAAACGAGAGAGGAGTTTTTTAGCCTTATCAATGCGCCACAAAGCAATCGCTTCTAATTTTATGCTATAATCCAAATAAGAGAAAAATTATCTTATTTAGGAGCGGTTAATGAGTGAAAATCAAACGGTCAATTTTGCAGAACTTCCATTTGAAGAGAAGTATAAAGCTATTGAGAAAGTAATCGATGAGAATATTCGCCAATTTTTGGTAATGGATGGCGGAAATCTAGAAATAATCGATATCAAAGAAAATGGCGATTTTATCGATGTTTATATCCGATATATGGGCGCGTGCGTAGGGTGCGCGAGTGCTACGACAGGCACGCTATTTGGGATTGAGCATACATTGCGCGACAAGCTTGGCTATCAAAATATCAGGGTATTGCCTATATAGATGAAAAAGAGCGATGAGAGTTTTTCCATAGATTTTTGCACGCTCGATAGCGAGTGCGCATATCTGCCCGATCGAAAAACCAGGATGTACTACCGCTACATCCCAAACGCAACCAAAGCACTCGCTACCGCATTGATTCAGCGTGGATGGCGGCGCTTTGGCCATTCATACTTCTATCCCATCTGCCAAGGCTGCAAGGAGTGTAAAAGCATCCGCATAGACGTAAAAAACTTCAAACCATCCCGCAGCCAAAAAAGAGCCATCAAAAAAAACAAAGAGACCCTCATCTACCTCCAAAAGCCAACCCTTACCTATGAGCACATAGATCTCTACAATCGCTACCACAAATTTAAAGAGCAAAAGAGCGGCTGGAACTACTACGAGATAGATCTGCAAACATATTACGAAGAGTTTGTAGTGGGCGCGCACGATTTTGGCAAAGAGGTGCTCTACTTCTACGACAACAAACTAGTAGGCGTCGATCTCATAGACATACTCGAAGATGGGATAAGCTCCATCTATTTCTACTACGATCCAGGCTACGCTCATCTATCGCTTGGCATCTATTCGCTGCTCGTGCAAATCGACATAGCAAAAAGGCTGGGTCTTGACTGGATATACCTTGGCTACTGGGTGAAGGGGTGCGCGTCGTTCGCTTACAAAAGCAGCTTCAAACCACACGAAGTCCTGGAAGGGTTTCCAGCTTTGGATGAAGAGCCTCAGTGGGAGGCTAAGGAGCTCTTTTAGCCCCTTTTTCACTGAAGCGTCTGATAAGATGGATGAAGATCCTTACAATAAGTATCAGTATATAGACAATAAACGTAAAGACAAAAGGATGCAAAAGCCCAAATGGGCTTGAAGGAAGTGCTTTGAGATGCTCTAGTGGATGATCCATCCACTCTTTGTAGTGCATCCAAAGCGCCAGGAAAAAGAGCAAAAAGATATAAATCCCTAGCTCTTTGAGAATCCTTTTTCGCATCCTACATCAATCCTCGCATCATCAAGTGCCAATACATAGGTTTGAGCAAATAGAGATCGAACGCCCACCAAATCCATCTCGGCTTGGCAGGATCGAGGAATGGGAATGATGGTGCCGGATCGCTGCCATAGTTGAATTCTGCCAGCATAATCTTGCCATATTGAGTTTTGAGAGGACATACTGTATAGCCATCAAATTTTGCTTTTGGCTCTTTACCCTCCATTACAGCGATAAGGTTTTCTTGAATAATTGGACCATGGTGTCTAGCGCTTCCTCCCGTCTTTCCTTTTGGAATACCGAGCACATCACCGATACCAAAAACATTTTTATATTTTATGTGCTGCAAAGTGTATCTGTCTGCAGCCATCCATCCCTTTGCGCTACCTTTTTGCCATGCGAGCGGAGAGTTGCGAAATTCATTGGAGGCAGTCATCGGAGGAACGATATGGATGAAATCGTATGGCATCTCAACCATCTCTTCTTTTGTAATGTAATCATACTCCTCCAAATCTGGATCCCACTCACCTTTTACTTTGTAAGTGTGATGAAAAGTCGCTATTTTTTTATCGGTATCGATTTTGACGAGGTTGTGGTTCCACTTGTTGGTAATATTGCCATACATCGGCTGCACTTCGTTGGCAAGTGTTGCATTATACTGCTTGATGCCAAAAAGTTTATCACCTTTCCCTTTTGTAAAGTAGAACTTTGCGTTCATATGTACATCTGCCCCACCTACCGGGCCATTGCCTCTTAGAAAGTCATCGCTAAGATAGAGGATCTTTTGCGGCGCCCCTCCACATTTAATAGGCGTTGCTGGCTGGGTACAGATCACATTGATAGGATTGTCTTTGCTGGCTTTCTCAGCCGCGGCTCGCATCTGCTTGAACCACTCCCAGGTAATCTCGCCACCTTTTACGCTACCGGTCTCTGGGTTGTTGAGATAAACACTCGCAACGCCGTTTTTACCAAGCTTGTCGATTGTAAGACCCTCAATTTGCTCATATTGATATGAAATACCAACAGCTACTACCAAGAAATCATATTTGATTTTGCCATTTTTGGCGGTGACGACTTGGTTGTTGTCTGGATCGAACTCCATTACTTTATCTTTGATCCAGTTCACACCGCTTGGCATGAGATCGCTGTTTGGCTTTTTAATCTCATCTGCAGTATAGAGTCCTGCAGCCATGAATACCTGTCCAGGCTGATAAAGATGGATCTCATTTGGAGCAATGAGGGTGATTTTAGCATTGCTTGCGGCTCTTCTGAGTCTCGCTGCCGCCATGATACCGCCAGCACCACCACCAACAATCACGATATGCGCTTTTGCACCAGAAGTGTTCTTTGGCTCTTCCGCTCTCACGCTACCAGCGCCCACCATTACACCGGCGGTGCTTAGCCCCATGAGTTTAAGAGCGTCACGACGACTGAGGCCTTCGCTTTTGAGCGTCTCCTCGATTATCTCTTGCATCTTTTCAAGATCTTTTTGCTTCATAACTTCTCCTCATTTTAAGGTGTGTCGATAAATTGTATTAAATTCTACGTAATATATTTCTTAATTTAATCGCATAAATAAAGATCAATTATGCATTAGCTAATTTTCGTAATATAAAGTTGGATATTTTGCGAATTATTAAAAATATTTCTAACAGGATAATAAATAATATCTATGTTCGCTCTCTCTAGAGGCTCTGCATACTTGAACTTGATGGCACGAAAGATGCGTCCATTTTGCCGCAGCGTCAACAGGAGATGGCTTTTATGCTCGCCTACTTCTCTTTTTTCCAATACTTCTACGCTAAAAGCAGCAAATTTTGGCATGGGATTACTCTCACCATAGGGAGCAAAACGCTCCAAAATATCGATAAGCTCCCAATCAATCTCATCAAACATCAGCTCACCCAGCACGCTCTCCTCATCCAAAAAGAGCTCTTTTGGCAGGTTTGCGGCATGCTTATTGATAAGTTCGCGAAATCGCTCCAGATTATCCAGCTTCAATGCAAGTCCCGCAGCTTTCATATGGCCACCGAAACGATCCAGATAGCTGGAACTTTTTTGCAGCAGTTCATAAAGATCTACCTTTCCAAGACTTCTGGCACTCCCTTTGTAGAGATCCTCTTTTTTGGTAAGCACGATGGCTGGCTTTTGAAACCTATCCACAAGCCTCGCCGCCACAATCCCCACCACTCCTTCGTTCCAATCCTCGCCCGCCGAGACGATGACGGGATCTTCGTTTTTTACAAATTGCAAAGACTCTTCAAAAACCCTTTTCTCTTCCGATTTTCTCATAGAATTGAGCGCCAAGAGCCTGGCGTAGTAGAGACTAGCCTCGAAATAGGATGGAGCCAAGAGAAACTGCAGCGCAAGCTTTGCATCTTCCATCCTTCCAGCGCTATTGAGCACGGGAGCTATGGAAAAACCTAGATCGTCGCTGGTGAAGGCATGCTTTTTGAGAGTGCTGCGCAAAAACATGATTGATGGTCTTTGGGACTCTTCCAAATAGCGAAGCCCAGCTTGCAAAAGGGATCTATTGATATGGCGAAGGGGCATCACATCAGCCACTATCGCAATGGCTAGGAGATCGAGAAATTTACGCATATCAAGCTTCAGCCCCATCTGCTTTTTGAGCTCCCCTATCAAAAACCACGCCACCTGCGCCCCGCAAATCTCCTCATAAGCAAAGCTGCAACTTGCTTGCTTGGGATTGACGATAGCAAAGGCTTCTGGGAGCTTTTCGCCAGGATTGTGGTGATCGGTAATAATGAGATCGATTCCTTTCTCTTGGCAATACTGCGCCGCATCGAGAGCAGAAATTCCATTGTCCACAGTCACTATCAGATCCGCACCCGCTGCCTCGTCGATGATGGCTCTGCTAAGCCCGTAGCCATGCTTGAAGCGGTTTGGTATGATACACTTTACATCGTAGCCAATATGATCGAAAAACTCTCGCATAAGCGCAGTGGCCACCACCCCATCCACATCGTAATCACCTACTATAACTATTTTTTGTTTTTTTTCAATCGCCTCTTTGATGCGCTTGGCGGCTTTTTGCATATCCTTGAGGGTATGGGGTTGGGGGATCTCGGAGAGCCTTACAAAGCCCTCTTGAAATCTGTCCAGCAGTATTTGGTAGATATCTCGCTTTGTGAGTCTTTTCATCTATTTTGCAACGAATACTTGATAAACGCCGTAATGAGTGGATTTGGCTTTTGCAAATGCGAAGTGAACTCCGGATGGAACTGCACGCCAACGAACCACGGATGCTTGGCGATTTCTACCGCTTCTATGAGTCCCTCTTCGCTCTCGCCGCTGACAATCATGCCATGCTCTTCGAGCTGTTTTCTGTATGCAGGGTTGGCTTCATAGCGGTGGCGATGCCTTTCATATATGACGGGGGTTTTGTTGTAGGCCTCCCAAAGCTTGGTACCCTCTTTGGTTTTGCAAGCGTATTCACCGAGCCGCATAGTCCCGCCCATAGGTGAAGTGTGGGTGCGAATTTGCTTCTGGCCTGAGGTGTCAATGAACTCGTCGATGAGATATATGACAGGATTTTTGGTATTGGGATCGAACTCCATGGAGTTGGCATCCTCTATACCTAGGACGTTTCTAGCATACTCGATGATGCTTAGCTGCATTCCCAAGCAGATCCCAAGGTATGGGATGTTGTGCTCTCTGGCATAGCGGATGGCTTCGATCTTGCCCTCTACCCCTCTCTCGCCAAATCCACCCGCTACCAAAATGCCGTTTACATCTTTCAAGAAATTCTCACTCCCCTCCGCTTCTATGAGCTCACTATCCACCCACTTGATATTGACTTTCGTATCCAAAGCGGCGCCAGAGTGCACGAGGGCTTCAGTCAAAGATTTATAGGACTCTTTGAGCCCTAAATATTTACCCACGAATGCGATGGTTACCTCATCTTTTGGGGCTATTATTTTTTTGACAAGCAGATCCCACTCGTCCATCTTCGGATGAAGCTCTTTGAGGTGAAGCTGCTTGGAAATCGGCTCAAGGATATTTTGTCTTAGAAAATTGAGCGGTACTTTATAGATGGTCTCAGCGTCTTTGGCCTCGATCACGCTCTCAATGGAGATACCGCAGCTTCTAGCAATCTTTTCTCTCACCTCTTTTGGCAGAGGCCGCTCGCATCTTGCAATAATCATATCGGGGCTGATACCGATGCGGCGAAGTTCTTGGACACTATGTTGGGTGGGTTTGGTTTTGAGCTCACCCGCAGCCGCGATATAAGGCACCAGGGTTACGTGAATATTGTAGGCTTTGTGAACGCCCAGTTCATGCGTAAGCTCCCTGATAGCCTCCAAAAACGGCAATCCTTCGATATCGCCAACGGTACCGCCAAGCTCCACTATGAGCACGTCTTTGCCCTTACCGGCTTTTTTGATGCGGCTTTTTATCTCCTCCACAATGTGTGGCACCACCTGGATGGTCTTGCCAAGATAGTCGCCTTTTCGCTCTCTTTGGATGACCGAGAGATAGACTTGGCCTGTGGTGAAGTTGTTGTTTTTGGAGAGTTTCACGTCCAAAAAGCGCTCGTAATGCCCAAGATCTAGATCCGTCTCTGCCCCATCGGCTGTCACAAACACTTCCCCATGCTCAAGGGGGCTCATAGTGCCGGGATCTATATTGATGTATGGATCGATTTTAAGTATGGAGACGTCTAAACCGCTGTTTTTGAGCAGTGCGCCGATACTCGCACTCGAAATCCCTTTGCCAAGTGAGCTGAGTACCCCTCCGGTTACAAAGATAAATCTCGTCATGCTCCGCCCCGTTTTTTTAAGAAAAATTTTAACTAAACTTTTCTTAAGAAGCTATCTAATTCCAAACTAATCACAAAAAAGATACAATATCAGAGCAAAAGGAAGAGTATGAGAATGTATAGCGCTATCTTTTCTTTTTCCCTTGCAAGGCTCATATGGTTTTTGCCGCTTCTTGCCATTAGCCTCACCGCCACACCAAATAAACTGCAGCAAAAGATCGAACTAGGCTATTTTGGCACTACCGGCAACACCAATACCAACTCCCTCACGGCAGCCTATCGATTCAAATATCGTATCGATCGCAAAACGCGAAGCGAGTTTTTCGCAGATATCTACTACTCCAACCGCAACGGCAAAAAGAACAACGAGCGCTACAGAAGCCAATTGGATCTCTACCACAATTACAAAAAAGATCTCTACTCATTCCTAAGCCTTGGCTTCTTGCGCAACACTTTTGAAGGCTACAACCAGCAATATCGCATCAACCCTGGCTTTGGATACACGCTCATTCGCTCAAAAAAACATAAACTTGACATCCAATTGGGATACGAATTTCGCCGCAACAACTATACCAGCCAACCAAGCCAAAATTTCCACTACGCCAAAGGGGAGTTCAAGCACCGCTACAAAATAACCAAGAAAAATCTCCTCACTTCCCAAATATCATTTATTGAAAATTTAGAGCAGGCAAAAGATTTCGAAACAGAATTCTCCACTGCTCTACGCCTGCATATCGTCAAGCAGCTTAGTTTCAAACTTAGCTTTGAGCTCAAATTCGACAACCTTCCGCCGCAAGGCAAGAAAAAGAGCGACACCATCACAAAAGCCTCCATCGTCTATAGCTTCTAAGAAAAATTTATTGCTACAATTACTATATGAAAAGATTTATAACGCTTTATATCATCTATCTTGCTCTATTCTTTTTTCTTGTAGATTATGAGCCGATGCGCAAACTCTTGCATCTAGAGGAGTTCTACAATAGCGCAATCACCAAGCTTTCTGCCTGGTTCATCGATCTTGTTGGAATGCAGGTGGATAGCTCTAGCAATATATTGCACCTACCACATGCCAACCTCATCATCAAATTTGGCTGCAACGGTCTAGAGGCGATCCTCATCTACACAGCCGGCGTATTGGCCTATCCCGCAACAGCAAAAATCAAAATCCTTTGGATAGTGATCGGCACCATTTTTTTGGAAGCCATCAATATCTTGCGTATCGCTCTGCTAGCTTTTACTATTGAAAAATACCCAAAAATTTTTGATATTATGCATGATTACATCACCCAAAGCATCATGATCATCTTGGCATTTTTGCTCTTTATGTTCTACCTGCAAAGGACGCAGCGTGCAGAGTAGACTCCTGAAAGTTGGAATATTTTTCTTGCTTTTTCTCTTTCCCGCCATTTTTGGCTGGATTCACATAAAAACCTACTACAACTACTTCATCACCAACTCCATGTTTGCGCTCAGTGCCAAATATTACGATCTTGCCATTATCGATTCAAAAGTTGAAAAAAACGAAATAGTCTTCACCATCAAAAACGCCCTGCCTTTACGAGACATCCAAGGCAACGCACGAGACTTCACCATGGACATGACGCTTGACATGGAAGCGGTAACATTCAATATCCCCATGACCATCTCGATTTTGCTTGCCATCATTTTGAGCGTGAAAATCTCGCCAAAGGAGCGGTGGGAAATCTTTTACACAGGCTTTTTGCTCCTTTTCATGCTGCACATGCTTTCAATGTTGCTTCTCTCTCTATGCACCATCAAAGAGATAGCCAACATCAACCCCTACATCCACTACTACTTGCATAAACACATGGTAGCCAATGCGGTAGTGTGCGCCATTAAAGATTTCCTCATCAACTACGCAGCAAGATTTGAGCCATTTTTGATAGCTTTTTTCGCCTGGTATGAGGTGCAAAGAAAAGTGAAAAAGGTAGCGTTTTAAAAAGGAAAGCTTTTGAGTTTTGCTTCTAAAGCTTTGTAGTTTGGTACCCTCTTTGCCACAAGCGCCCAGAAGGCTTTGGAGTGGTTGAAGTGGTGCAGGTGCGCCAACTCATGCACAATGACATAATCTATCACCTCTTTTTCATGCATTACAAGATAGCAAGATAGATTGATATTGCCCTTTCTTGAGCAGCTGCCCCACCTGCTTTTGGCTCTATTGACTTTGACGCATCTTACACTATCTTGATAGCGCTCTGCTAGCTCAAATACCCTCTTTGGCAGATACTCTTTGGCGCGTTGCAGCAAAAAGCTCTCCATATTTGCTCTTTTGTTCTCGTCGCTAAAAAAGCTCTCGCCATCAAAATAGTAACCCTCTTCAATCTCACAGATAGGATACGCCTCGCCAAAAAGATAGAGATGGGTAGGGTTGAATCGCTCTAAAACTTTGCTTTTATGCTTTTGAAAAAAATCTTCAATCCGCTCTTCGCTTACGAAATAGGGAGCTTTGATGATGATCTCATCCTTGATAAAGATTCTGAGGCTTTTTCTAAACTCTCGCACTACTCTATACATGCAAGCTCTTTGATGCTGATTGTAATAATATCGCCTACTTTATGCTCTTTTGTTTTGGGCAGGCTGAAAATATCCCCAAGAAATGCTACCAAAACGTGTTCCTCTTTAACCGCTACCACTTCTGCTTTGTGCAACTGGTGGCGATTGAGCAGTTGTGAAGCTGTATATTCATGGATAATTTTACCCTTATGCAGCTCGACCACCCTGTCGCTAAGCCTAAAGATTTCCGCCACATCATGGCTTACCATAA
>WGBC01000019.1 GCA_015494535.1 Nitratiruptor sp.
ACTCATCTTGCGTGTGCTTAGCTGCAAATTTCGCGCCATTGAAGCCACACACTTTCTTGAGTTTCTTTTGGTAGAGTCTTTGTCCTTTCTCCGGACTTGCAAACGCTGCGGTAGCAGTGAAGCTTAGTCCAAGAAGTGCGGCAAAGATAATTGTCGCCAATCTTTTCATTCTTCCCTCCTTTAAAGTTGTAGTGTTATTATAAAACATAATTGTGAATCAATCGTGAGTCTATCTGATTTTTCCAATGACGGTGTAACGATTCCAGTAGATCTCCAAGAGTTTATCCAGACTTTTTTTGTCTACTTTGTGCTTGTATGGTTTGGCATCGATATAGAGTTGCTTAGATGGATCGGGGCTTAGTAAATATTCTTGCATCGCTTTTATAGTTGCTCTTTTGCTGCTATATTCAAGTAGATAATCAAAGTAGATCTTTTTGAGATCAATTCCTTTTCTCTGATGGCACGCCATGCACTCTTTTTGAAAATCTTGGGCGTTGCAAAGAAACGCAAAAAGCAGTATTACTATTACTCTTGCCATAGTATGGAGATCCTTGTGTATTGATTGATTTTCGAGTCCACTTTGATTTGGAGATTGAACTCTTTGGCGATGGCTAAGACTATGTTGAGTCCTATGCCAAACCCCCCTTCGCTGCTGCTAAGCCTTCTGTAGCGCTCAAATATCTCATCGATTTTCGATTGCTCTATCCCTATGCCGCTATCTTCTATGTAAAAGCCATTTTTGAAGGTTTTTATTTTGATAGTGCCGCCTATTTTGTTGTATTTGATGGCATTGGAGAGGATGTTGTCTACAAGGCGCGAGATCTTTTGCTTGTCTGCTTGCAAGAAGCAAGGACTCTTGGAAAAGGATATTTTGATCTTTTTGGCTTCCGCCATCGTTTTGAAGTAATCCACCCGCTGGCCGATAAGCTCGTTCATATCGATCTTTTCTATGGTTGATGGGATCTTGTCTTGCAAAAGCAAGTAGGCTAGATCTTTGTAGATGACCGAGATAGTGCGTGCGGCAATTTCGATGCGTTCAATTTTCTTTTGCAGTTTAGCAGGCAGGCTCTCTTTGTCGATGGTTTCGATGTTGGTAAGTATCGTGCTTACAGGAGTGTTGAGTTCGTGGGTGGTATCTTTGATGAAGTTATTAAGTAGCATGAAGGACTCTTTCATGGGGCGCAAGAATTGCTTGCCTAGAAAATAGCCGATAATTGCCATAAAGACGATAAATATACCACCATAGATCAAGATATTTTTGTAGACTCTAGTTAGCCATTTTTCATCGTCGAGTACTTCAATAACTACGTATTTAGCACCAAGATAGTAGAGGCTTGGCTCTTTGATGAAGTAGATGTATCTGTCTCTTTTGTAGAGGTAGTTTTGAAAATCGATTTTTTCATTGCGCAAAAGTGAAAAGATTTTCACATAATCTGCATCGTATATGGCCGATTTAAAGTTGGAGTAGCGAGGATAGTAATTGTCTTCTAGCAAAGAATTATGCATGGCGCGAATTCTTCTTATCACATCTTTGGAGTACTCTTGCAGTTTGGGCAGTTTTGAATAGAGCATAACCTCTTTTTCGAATTTATAATACATTGTCGAAGCCAAAAGGAAGATAATGATGGTGAGAAAAATGTAGAGGCTCAAAAACTTGTAGAGACTGCTCTTTTCACTTGTTAAATTTGTATCCATAGCGCTTGATACTCTCGATTCTTTCTTTGCCTAGGTATTTACGCAGATTTTTGATATAGGTGCGAAGAGCCATATCGCTAGGGCTCTCACCATACTCCCAAAGAGCTTCATAAATCTTTTCGTGACTGAGCTGCTGGTTTGGGTGTTTGAGGAAGAGTTTGAGGAGTTTGATCTCTTTTTGGTTGAGATTGGCTGGTTCGTTATTGACAAACAGGGTGTTGGAGCCAAGATCGAAGTAGCTATTTTCGTCGATCTCTATTCTTTGGCTCTTTGTCTCAAAAGTTCGTTTCAAAAGCGTTTCTATGCGAAGTTTGAGCTCCTTGAGGGCGAAGGGCTTGCGAATATAATCATCACACCCGCTCTCGTACCCTTTCTCCAGACTCTCCACGCTATCGAGCGATGTGATAAAAATCGCTGGAGCGTCGCTTTTTTGACGAATCTTTTTGAGTAGCTCAAAACCATCAATACCCGGTACCATCACGTCCAAAAGCAATATATCAAAATCCTTTTCGTAAATCTTCTCCAAAGCCTCTTCGGAGCTGTATACGGGTACCACCTCGTACCCTTCATCCTCCAGATACTCCGCTATGGTTTCGCTCAGACTCAAATCATCTTCCAGCAACAGAATTTTTGCTTTTTGCAATTTTTCTCCTTTGGATGTATTATAATAGTATAAAAAAGTTGAGGTATTTATGAAGTGCAGAGTATGTAGAAGAGGAGAGCTTTTCTATCTTTTTGGCTGGGGGCTTATGGTGACCGCTTTCAATAGCTTTACCGTCGGATGCGTAGAGCTTAGCCGTAGCGGGGCGTATGGAATGCTTATTATAGGGATTATAGTAATGGTATTTGGTGCCTATTTGAAATCAGAGGTGAGAGATGGCAATAACAAACAGTGAAATAGCTAAAATTTTTGCTAAATATGCGGATCTTTTGGAAATCAAGGGAGAGAATCCTTTCAAAGTAAGAGCCTATCGCAATGCCGCTCGTGTGGTGGAAAATATCGGCAAGCCTTTGGAAGAGCTGGTAAAAGAGGGGTATGATCTTACGAAACTCCCCGGTATTGGAGCGGATCTGAGCAGTTACATCAAAGAGATCGTCACAACTGGCAGATTTTCAAGACTTGAAGAGATCCAAGAAGAAATTCCACCCTCACTTGTGGAGATGCTGGCAATTGAAGGGCTAGGTCCCAAAAGGATAAAGACTCTTTATGAGAAGCTCCATATCCAGAGCATGGAGGATCTGCGCCAAGCCGCCCAAAGCGGAGAACTCGCAAAGATTAGAGGCTTTGGTCCGACGCTTATAGAAAAGATCCTCAAAGGCATCAAACTAGCCAAAAAAGCGGGGCACAGGTTCAAGTGGAGCGAAGCCAAGGAGTATGTAGATGACATCTTGGAGTATCTCTCGCGGCTGAAGTTAAAACATCTGGTGGTGGCTGGGAGTTTCAGACGCAAGAAAGAGACGGTAGGCGATCTTGACATTTTAGCAACGGCCGATGATTTTAGCCAAGTAATACGCCACTTTGTCAAATACCCAAAAATCAAAGAGGTGGTCTCCGCTGGCTCTACGCGTTCCACCGTGATTTTGCAAAACGATCTACAAGTGGATCTTCGAAGCGTGGCAGATGAGAGCTTTGGATCGGCGCTCAACTACTTCACTGGTTCCAAAGCCCATAATATTGAGCTGAGAAAAATTGCGATTGAACATGGATACAAGCTCAATGAGTATGGGCTTTTTCGAGGTGAGGAGCGTATAGCTGGAAAGACGGAAGATGAAATCTACAAAGCTTTGGGACTTTGCTACATCGAGCCAGAACTAAGAGAAAATAGAGGCGAGATTGAGGCGTGTTTGGCCGGTAAGCTGCCAAAACTGATTGAGCAAAAGGATATCAGGGGCGATTTGCATATGCACACGGTCTATAGTGATGGCAA
>WGBC01000020.1 GCA_015494535.1 Nitratiruptor sp.
CCACCGTGTGGCTATCCACAATGGTATAAAGCGATATATCCTTTTGCAGCCAGCCAGAAAGAGAGGTTCTATTGGGATCGAGCTTTACATCCTCTTCACTAAATACAAAGCTTTTTACCTTGACCCGCTCGCCTCTGGTATTTGCCTCTAAAAGCGCATAGATCCCCTGCGCCGTGACAATGCTCTCACCTACCGGATTCATCCCATCTCCTTAAAGTTTGCAGTTGCTATGCTCTCCCCCGCACATCCGCTAAAAACGGGAAGAGCAAAAAAGTTTTGGCTCTTTAGCCCCACGGCTTTGGTGGAGGCTCTCGCCTCTGCTACGCCACCGCTTCTAGCTATGTTTTTCGCATTTGCCGCATTTGCATACCCTTTTGGCAGCGTGCTCCCTTTTGCCTCCCCCACGCCTCCGCTTCGCATCGTGGCGGTGTATGTGACTTTATAGGAGAGCAGCAGCTCGCCAAGCTTGGAGCGGATGTTTTTGGTAAACTCCACCAGCCGCATGATCTGCTCTACAAGCTCTTTGCTTATGGGTCTGTCGCTCACCGAGAGATCCAAATCAAAAATATAGGGAGGCTTGCCGGTTTCAAACCACTCTTTCACCTCTGCATCCAATCCAAAGGCATAGAGCACCTCTTTGACCGCAGCCACGGTGCCAAGCTTTGGATAGTGCTTTTGGGCATAGAGGATCAGCTCCCTCGCCCTTGGCTCAAAGTCTTTGAAACGCTTGGCTTCGTAGCTATCCGCCAAGATTTCCAAAAAGCGCTCGTCGATGTGCAAAGCGTCGTGGAAATCCTCGATTGCTCTTAAAGCCTCATGGATCTTTTCTAGCTCCTCGCAGCCAATCAGATCCAAAGCGTTGATTTTTTCATCGATGTTGGTTGGCAAAATGCTCTTACAGTTCATCGCCCACCTCGTAGCTCACGCTCACATTGCCAAGCAATGCTATGGAGTAGTCGTCTATCTTGATATTTCCATCTGGCTTGTTTAGCTGCACATCCCGCACGCCCTCCACCATCAACGCATCGATCACCCTTGCTTGGCTGATGTCCTCGCCGATTTTCGTCTTGGCAAAGACTCGTTGCAGATTTTCCAAAGCTCTCACATAGACTTTGGCGCTGTCGCTTTTGGTAGAGATCTTGAGTCTCGCTTCCACATCGAAGCGCACCTCATTGGCTGCAAAGATTTCCAGATTATCCGTCAAAGGCCGCACATCCTCGGCACTCAAAGTATTCCAGACTCGCTCACGCATCGCATCGTCCATCGTTTGAGCCCAGTAGATCACATGCACCACGCCGGGACTTGGACTCACCACCCGTACATCTTCGATCCGCTCATCTGCGCTGTATGCGAATCCTTTGTATGTCAAAGCGCTGCCGGCTGTGGATTTATGCGCAAGACTTACCCTGATGCGCTCTCTAAACTCCTCATCACTCTCTTTGTCACTGCCATTTTCAAAAGGCGTGAGCTGTTTGACTTTGAGATAGGGCATCGGGGTAGTCTGCATCTCGCTCTTGATGTCCAAAAAGGCGATCTCCATCTGCAGCTCGATCACACCCTCTTTCTCTATCTCACTTGGCATAAACACCACATCCTCCACCAACAGGGCAAAAAACTCCCCGCTCTCATCACTCAATCGAAAACCCTTTGGCACTCTGTACTCATAGGGCAGTGGAGCAAGGAGGCTTAATTTCACCTTTGCTCTTGGTTTGGAGCCTTTGAGGCGATAAAGCCCATAGAGCGTCTCGGCCAATGCGTCCAGGTCGCTTCCACTTGCAGTGGAGAGGAAAAAGGCTTTTGCAAGCGTGTTGAAATAGGCTCGAAGATGCAGCTCTCTGTAGGCAAAGGCTCTTAGCACCAGCATAGCCGTATCGCCCTCTGCTGGGTTCCACTTTGGCAAAAGCTCCTTTGTCTGCGCCACGAGCTCATCCAAAATCGTTTCATAACTGAGCTCTTGCACCACTTTTGGCATCATCTTGGAGCCACCTTTGCTCTAATCACAAACGTCTCGCTGCTATGCGGCAAGACTTCCACCCGCTCGCATCTGACTCTCTTGACCCACATATCGATGGCTTCGTGGGTGTATTGAATGGCTCTAAGCCTCGTCTCATCGTCAAAGGTGCGATCTCTTAGCTCATAGAGCCTGCTGCCGTAAAGCGGATTCATAGGAATGCTTCCTTGTCTGGTGATAAGCACTCTTCGTATCTCCTCCGCCACGTCGATGATGTAGCCATCCTCATCCACAATTGCATGCTCCACTTGCACTATCATCTTGGATGTCCGTGATGCGTCAGATCGCCAAGCACGTCATAGACGCTCTTGGCCACACGCAAGTTTTTGCTGATGCTCACTTCGCCATCAAAAGAGATGGAAGGAGCTTTGAAAGAGAGATCCTTTGCAGCTTCTACCTGCACCTTGCCATCTTCGATGAGGATGCGCACGGGATTTTTGGGATCGATCTCGATGATGACGTTCTTTTCGTTGGCTCCCTCTGGCTCTTTGTTGTTTTTGTGATAGATCCCGGGCAGCACGATGCCAAAGTTTGCGTTGCCATAGGGGCACAACACGCTCACTTGCTGTCCGATGCGAATGGGCATCCACACTTTAATAAAATCGCTGTTCCACAAAAAGACCGGCAAAAAGTCCGTCACCCTACCGTGTATATCCACTCTGGCAAGCGCTTTGCCCTCATCGCTTTTTATCTCGCACACCTTGCCAATCTGCACCACATTGTCTATGCGACGGATGAGCTCTTGGGTCATTTGAATATCCCCTCGATGATATGAATGAGTCCAAACTGCTCAGCGGCCGCGAAGAGCACCGCTCCCATAAGCCAGTTTTTCACCGCTTGCAAATTACTCACAATCGAATCAAGTTTCTTCGCAGCTGCCTCTTGCGCCTTTTTGATCTCTTCAATCTCTCTATCATGATGTTTCAACTGCTCTTCCACCCGAATCAGCCTATCTTCCATCAAATACTCCATTTTTCGGTGTTATATGTAATTGTGATTTCTATCTTCGCACCGCCCTCGATCTCATGCTGCTGCTCTATGAGCATTTCGTTGCCATCAAAAGATATGTAATCCCCCAAATCCACTCCATCCTCAGGCACTTTGCCTAAAACTTGTAAAATGTCTTGCATCTTTTTCCTCAGCGCCTTTGGCGTCTGCTCACCCTCTTTGACAAAAAGAAGAATCTCCACTTTTAGATGATGTTCACTCGACCAGCTCACTTTTTGGGAGTCAATATTGTCTTCTGTGTCTTTGACAATAATTGCCGGCAACTCCTCTTGTCCTAAAGGTGAAGCGAGCCACTCAAACACTTTTGGTTCCCACTCGTAGCCGTTCACATGATTAATGCTGCTTAGTCTCGCAAGAAGGTTGTTTACTATCGTTTCTCTTCGCATATGAGAAGTTTAGAAGAATCCAAAAAAGAAAAATAGTGCACTAAAAAAGAGGACGCTTATCTTTGGAAAGGTAAGCTTTGAGGATATATTCATTTTCATACTCGATCTGAATAACGCTGTAAGATACGTCATCCACCACAAAGATGTCGCCCACTTGCAAATGCGGCACATCCTCTCTTTTTACAAGGAGCGCTGGAACACTAGATTCCACGCCACTCATTCCTTCGAGCACCAGATCGCTTTTTGTGCGGAAGATGGCGGGAAGCCTCTTTGCTCCCTCGCCTCTATATTCCACTTCCCTCGCAAAGTCGCTGAAAAAAACTTCCAAATCATCACGAACCACTATGCACCTTTGGCTTTGAGCAGCTCTATGATTTCGGCTTTTTTCAATTTGCCACATCCCTCGATCCCAAGCTCTTTGCAGCGCTCTTCAAGCTGCGCTTTGGTGAGAGACTCCAATGACTCTTTTGGCTCTCTTGGCGGCTTCGATGGCAGTGCCTGTCCGGCTGCCACCATTCTGTTACCAAGATCATCCCCCACTTCTATCACTTCCCCTTTGTCATATCTTTTGCCTCGATAGACAACGGCTCTAAGGAGTTGCACCCACATTGCCTATCCTTATCTGTTGAGCAAAAACTGCACGCTGTCCGCGACACCGCTCGCTTTGGTACTCACCGCATGTCCGGCCGGATTATAGTTGGTACTTCCTCCATCGTTGGCATCGGTGGTGAGCACTCTGTTGACGTGATCCCAGTAGAGCTTGTCTCCCACATTGATGGCTTTATCGGCAGCTGCAGGAGCTTTTACCACCACGCCTCCCACGTAGACGGTGATGGTCTCTCCCGTCAGACCGCTCGTACCAGCGACCGCCACCATATCGTCGCCAAAACGCAGTATATCTCCCACATCCACATTTTCTGCCAATGTAAAAGGCACCCTATCGGCCTCTTGAATGATATAAGCTTCCTTCATCTTCTACTCCTTACGCTCCGTTGTTTTTATACAGACCTCTGTAGTCTTCCGCAGTCACACCAAAATCAAACACCAGCTCATACTCGATGCCGGTGATGTTGCTACGATTGACCTCTTCGACGATCGGTCGTCTGTTTGTACCTTGCAGATAGCCCACTTTGATGGTTTTTTTCGCAGCAGCCAGATACCATGCTTTCGCATCCTCAAGCTCCATATCGCTGATGAGCTCGAAAGCTCCCTTGAACGGGTTCGCCACACCCGCGTTTTGTACTTCGATCTTGGCTGTGGAGTTGAGGATTTGCAATGCACTCACCTCAAGTTCAGGCGGTACCAGCAAGAATTTTGGCAAGATGCGCAGCTGTCTGCCGTCAAAATCCTTTTGACGCATCATTCTTGTGCGCGCGGCCGCCAAACTCTCGGTGCCAAGTGCAGCGCCTTGCGCATCGTAGTTGTTATGGCTTGCATCGAAAATCGGTTTGCCATCATCCATCACATAGTTTTTGAACTCCCCGCGGCGCTGCAAGAGATCATAGAAGAGTC
>WGBC01000021.1 GCA_015494535.1 Nitratiruptor sp.
AAATCTACTTTGTCCGATTTGATGGCATAGCGGTGCTGTTTGAAAGCCCCCTATGGGATTTGAAACCCAGCGCCAGCAAGCGATACGAGCGGTATCGGTGGTTTGAAAGCCCCCTATGGGATTTGAAACCAACTGCATGCGCTAAGGGATAACGATAGTATGCTGTTTGAAAGCCCCCTATGGGATTTGAAATAATAAATATGGTATAACTTTATTACCGAAATTAGTCATAAAGCCCCGAGCTTTGGCTCTGGGGATATAAGGCGACAAAAGAGCCCAAAAAGCTTTAGCAAGGCTTCATAATTAAAATAGTCAATACAAGAAGGGACTATTTCCACAAACTTGTAAATAAGATAGCCAAATCCTATTGTCCTCGCTTCGTTGCGGGATTGTCGGGCTACGCCAAAGATGGCGTGGGGAGGATATCAATAAGTTTGAAGTAGGAAGCTCTCATGAATCATTGATTTAGCAGAAGTAGTTTAAAAAGTAGGAGTGTTTATGAAGATTAAAAATGTTATTGATTTTTTGAAAAAAGAGAACTGTTTAAAAGTCATCGAGGATGAGCTTGATGTCAATCTAGAAATCCCGCATATTGCCTACATAGAGGTCAAAAAGCCGGACTCCAAAGCGCTGCTTTTTACCAATCCCGTCGATAAAAAACTTAATAAAAAGTATGATTATCCAGTCTTAATGAACATTTTTGCAAATTTTGAGATCACCACTAAGATTTTAGGCAAGCATCCTGACGAAATAGCCAAAGAGATAGAGGAGCTTTTGCACTTAAAACCTCCAAGTAGTTGGAGAGAAAAACTCGATCTCTTTACCAAGCTCTTCAAATTTAAAAACGTCTTTCCCAAGCGCCTCAATCAAAAAGGGGAGTGTCAAGAGATTGAGATCGAATCGCTCCACGATCTGCCAATCCTCAAAACCTGGCCATTAGATGGTGGTAAGTTTATTACCACAGGACAAGTCTATACGAAGGATCTTCATTCAAATGTTCAAAATGTAGGAATGTATAGACTGCAAGTCTATGATGATAGAAAACTTGGGATGCATTGGCAGATACACAAAGATGGAGCGCATTTCTTTTGGGAGTATAAAAAGGCTGGCAAGAAAATGCCCGTTACCGTGGCAATTGGTGGCGATCCTTTATATATCTGGTGCGGGCAAGCGCCGATGCCTCCAAAGGTGTTTGAGTTGCTACTTTATGGATTCATAAGAGAAGAAAATCCAGAGCTTGTACAATCTCTCACAAACGATATATGGATTCCAAAAGATGTGGATTTTGTGATAGAGGGATTTGTGGATCCTCATCAATTTGAAATCGAAGGTCCCTTTGGCGATCATACGGGCTACTATACGCTGCCAGAGGCTTTTCCTGTGATGGAGGTGACGAAGATTACAGCCAAAAGAGATCCAATCTATACCGCAACGGTTGTAGGAAAGCCACCTCTAGAAGATAAATATATGGGATGGGGGACCGAGAGAATATTTTTGCCTCTTCTTAAAACCACCGCAAGTGATTTGATAGATTACCATATGCCGGAAAATGGGGTGTTTCACAATCTCATATTAGCCAAGATGCAAACCCGCTACCCGGCTCATGCCAAGCAGTTTATGCACGCCTTTTGGGGAGTGGGGCAGATGAGTTTTGTAAAACATGCGATTTTCGTCAACGAAGAGGCGCCAAGTTTGACGGAATATGAAGCGATAAGCGAGCATATACTCAATCGCTTAAGTCCCCAAAACATCCTTATAAGCGAAGGGGTAGTGGATCATCTCGATCACGCTTCACTCAAGCAGTTTGAGGGAGGCAAACTTGGCATCGATGCTACGGGCGAGGAGGTAGAAGAGGGAATAGAGGAGCTTTTGGAAGATAGAGAGCTTCTAAAAAACTTGCAAGAGATCGATGAAAATATCACAGATCTCAAACAATACTTCACCCACACCAAAAACCCCATTTGCATAGCAAGCTACAAAAAACAGCAAAAGGTGCAAGAACTCTTTGCAAAATTAGCGCCACTGCAAAAACATATAAAAGTCTTGATTGTGGTGGATGAGGGCAATGATCTTGACAATCTTTATATGCTTGTGTGGAGAGTGGTGAATAATATCGATGCCAAAAGGGACGTAACATTGGAACCATTTATCATGGTAGATGCAACCAATAAAGATCCAAATATTGATAATTTTGATAGAGAGTGGCCGCCTGATGTGGTGTGCGATGCAAAAGTGATCGAGGATTTGCGAAAAATGGGCTTGATCGAAGTGGACGAGGAGTTTTTGAGGAAGTTTGGGATAGTGTAATTTTGTGATAAAATACTTATAAATATAAGTATTAGGAACCAACATGAAAACGATAGGCATAAGGGAGTTGCAAAAAAATCCATCAGCTATAACTAAGTGGTTAGAGGAACGAGAATATACACTGATTACCAAGAGAAACAAGCCTATTGGCATAGCCATTGCATTTGACGATGCGATTATTACAAAAGGCCTTAGAACTTCACTTCTTTTGGAAGCTTATCAAGAGTCTTTGCTCTCTTTGGGGGAGTTGGCAAAAGCTTTAGCAATGAGCAAAGAGGAGGCTATGAAATTTTTGAGTGTTATGGGAATAGATGTAATCGATTACGATTTTCATGAGGATATTGCAACGATCAAAAAGATCGTTCAATGATAGTAAGTGACAGCACAACTTTAATTATTTTGAATGATCTAAAAAGATTGGATCTTTTAGAAAATCTTTTTAACAGACTCTACATTCCCCAAAAGGTACATGAAGAGGCTTGCATAAGAGGATGTAATTTTCCAGCTTTTATCCATATGAAAGAGATTCAAAAGGATGAGCGTTACTCATTTTTGTGCAATGTTTTAGATGAGGGGGAGAGTGAAGCGATAACTTTGGCAAAGCAGTTGTGCTTGCCATTGATAATAGATGAGAAAAAAGGAAGAAAAATAGCCAAAAATTTAGGTATTCAAATAATTGGTTTTTTGGGCGTTGTGTATATAAATTATCAAAAGGGTTTTGTGAGTAAGCAGGAGATAGAAAATATTTTAGATAATGCTATCAAAAAAGGCTATAGAATTTCTCAGAAGCTTACTGAAACTTTTTTGGCTAGTTTACAGTAGAGTTGAGAAGATGAAACATATCCACAAAGACTTTTTCGTTTCGCCAATTGGTCTGATACTAATAGAAGCTACGGAGACTATGCTCGTTGGCATCTCTTTGGCCAAAGAGATGCCAAGCGTCGCTCCCAATGCCATCACTCAAAAAGCCAAAGAGTGGCTTGCAGCATATTTTGCAAAAAACCTTCTGCCTTTACCTCCACTCTCTGCTGCTCCTACAAAGTTTTCACAGCTTGTGCGAGAGGCGACGCTACAGATTCCTTTTGGCAAGTGTAAAAGCTACGGCGAAGTAGCCAAAGCCATAGGCCGTCCCAAAGCCTATCGAGCGGTAGCTCAAGCTCTCAAATACAATCCCTTTATGATCATGGTGCCATGTCACAGGGTAATAGGAAAATCAGGTTTGGGTGGGTATAATGGCGGCATAGAGATAAAAAGAAAGCTTTTGGAGTTTGAAGCGTGCGAATTGATAAATTTTTAAATGCGGTTAACATCGTCAAGAGGCGCTCCATTGCCCAAGATATGCTCAAAAACGAAGTAGTCTATATCAATGACAAACTCGCCAAGCCATCCAAAGAGGTGAAAGTGGGCGACGTTATTACGATTAAATACCTCAAAGGCGAGAAGCGCTACGAGGTGCTGCAGATTCCTACGGTCAAAAATATACCAAAAGCCAAAATGAGCGAATATGTCAAGGAGCTTTGATGTTTGAGAAACTTTTCAACAACGAACTGAGCGAGCAAGAAGCAAGAGATTTTTTGATTGAGCTTTACGAAAAGGGTGAGAGTGCCGAGGATATCGCAAAAGCAGCCTCTCTCATGCGCCAACACGCAAAGAAGCTGCCAATTCCAACAAGTTTACAGGATAAACTGATTGATATCGTTGGTACGGGAGGGGATAAAAGCGGAAGTTTTAATGTCTCTAGCACTGTGGCGCTTTTGCTACCAGCCTTGGGCAGCTTTGTAGCAAAGCATGGCAATAGGAGCGTGACAAGCAAAAGCGGCAGTGCCGATATGTTAGAAGCACTTGGCTTAGCGTTGGATCTTGATGAAGAGCGGCAGGTAAAGATGCTGGAAAAAACTGGATTTTGCTTCATTTTTGCCAAAAACTACCATCCAGTAATGAAACATATCATGCCTATTAGAAAATCGATCCCTCATAGAACCATTTTCAATCTTTTAGGGCCTCTGAGCAATCCAGCAGGTGCAAAGAAATATCTTTTGGGAGTATATGACAAGGAGTTTGTGCCAAAGATGGCTGAAGCTTTAAAGAAACTTGGAGCCAAAAGAGCGATGGTGGTAGCCAGCGAGGATGGTATGGATGAGATAAGCATCTGTGCACCAGCTTTTGTGGCGAAGCTAGAAAATGAAAAGATAACATACGAGACGATTGAGCCCGAAAAGTATGGGATAGAGGGCTATAGTTTTGACGATATTCAAGGGGGTGATGCCAAAGAGAATGCCAAAATTACTCAAAGAATCCTCACAAACCAAGAAAAAGGCGCCAAGCTTGCCATGGTATTGTTCAATGCCGCAGCGGCACTTTACGTGGATGAGAAAGTAGATTCTTTGCAAGAGGGCATAGATATGGCAAGAGAGGCTATTGAGAGTGGTAAAGCTAGAGAAAAATTAGAAGAGATCATAAATTATAGTAAAGAGCTGCAATGTGCGAAATAGTGGCTAGTGAAAATGAACTTGAAAAGGTAGTGGATGAACTCAAAAAAAGACTGCCAGAAGGTGGCGTGGTGCTACTGCAAGGCGATCTTGGCAGTGGCAAAACGACGCTTGTGAAAGCTTTCGCCAAAGAGTTTGGCAGTCAAGAGGTTACTTCTCCCACTTTTTCGATCCAGCAAATATACGATAATGATATATACCATTACGATCTCTATAACGCAGGCTTCGAGAAGTTTATGGAACTAGGACTTTTCGAGGAGCTTTTTAGACCCGGTTATCACTTTATAGAGTGGCCGGAGGAGAGGCTACAGGAGTTGCTGGATCAGATGGGTTTAGAATATATGAAGATCGTCATTACTCCGCAAGGAGAGAAACGGATCTATAGATGCATAGATTAGTAGCAAAAAATCTCAAAAAAACTATCAAGAACAAAGAGATCGTCAAAGGCGTTTCACTTGAGCTAAAAAGTCAGGAAGTGGTGGGGCTTCTTGGGCCAAATGGAGCGGGCAAAACAACGACTTTTTATATGATATGCGGGCTAGTGGAGCCAAGTGAGGGGCAGGTAATGATGGATGAAGAGGATATTACCTCTCAGCCGCTGCATAAAAAGGCGAAAAAGGGTATTGGCTACCTGCCGCAAGAATCGAGTATCTTCAAAGAGCTGAGCGTCGAAGAAAATCTTATCATCGCGGCTGAAGCCAATATTAAGGATAAAGAGAAACGCCAAGAGATAGTAGATGAGCTTTTGGAGCTTTTTGGGATTGAGCCTATTCGCCACCGCTTGGGCAAGGCTTTGAGCGGGGGTGAGAGAAGAAGATGCGAGATTGCAAGATCTTTAGTAATTCGTCCAAAATTTTTGCTATTGGATGAGCCTTTTGCTGGCGTGGATCCAATAGCGGTAAGCGATATTCAAAAGATAATTAATGAGCTCAAAAACTCTGGCATTGGCATTCTTATTACAGATCACAACGTGCGTGAAACGCTGCAGGTGTGCGATAGGGCATATGTGCTTAAAGACGGCGCCATTTTGGCAAGTGGTACGAGTGAAGATGTAGCACAAAATTCAGAAGTGAGAAAGTACTATCTTGGAGAGCATTTCAAATTTTAGAAGCTTTTTGAATAGTGCCTATCAAGAATATGTGCAACATTTCGATCCCGCGCTGCCCGATCCAATATTCGTAGCCAAAAAATATAATGACGAGAAGATTGCTCTTTTTTGCGCTCTTTTTGCCTATGGCAGCGCCAAGCAGATTGTCAAGTTTTTAGAAAGTATCGATTTTGCTTTGTTGGGTGAGAGTGAAAAAGAGATAACCAAAATCACTGCATACTACCGCTTCCAAAAGCCCATAGATGTGGCACAACTCCTTATCACCCTTAAGCGGGCTGGCTCACTGGAGGAGATTTTTTATGAAGGCTACAAAAAAGAGCACTCCATCGTTGATGGACTAAGGACTCTTATCAATTATCTTCGCAGCCTCAATAGCTACAGCAGCCAAGGCTATGAGTTTTTGATTGGCAAAGCTCCAACGAAGCTCAATGCAGGGGCATACAAGCGCTACAATATGTATCTGCGCTGGATGGTGCGAAAAGATGTTATCGATTTGGGACTTTGGCGAAAAGTGGAAAGGAAAGATTTGCTTATGCCTCTTGATACCCATAGTTTTACGGTGGCAAGAAAGCTTGGTCTTTTGAAAAGAAAAAGCTGTGATCTTTTGGCAAGCATGGAACTTAGGGATCGTTTAAAGGTGTTCGATCCCGATGATCCCATCAAATATGACTTCGCACTCTATCGTATTGGACAACTTGGCAAGATTTAAATTTTATATAATCAACTTTTAGATAAAATAAGCAAAACTTTACAGAGGAGCATTGATGGAAGGGATTTTTACCTTTTTTGGGTTGATTTCACACAATCATACCTTTATCTTCGTTACGCACATGCTGCTGGCGGCAATTTTAGCGATTGTAGTAGCAAAGCTTGCTACAAAAAGCCTTAAAGTGGTGCCAACTGGATGTCAGAATGTTGTAGAGGCATACCTTGAGGGTGTGCTTGCAATGGGAAGAGATGTCATAGGTGAGAGTTACGCCAAGCGCTATTTGCCTCTTGTTGCAACTCTTGGGCTATTTATTTTCATGGCAAACATCATCGGTATCATTCCTGGATTCGAGTCGCCATCTGGCAACATCAACTTCACATTAGCGCTAGCGCTTATCGTTTTCATCTACTACAACTTTGAGGGTATCAGAAAAAATGGCGTGGTGCACTATTTCGCACATTTTGCGGGACCAGTGAAAATCTTGGCGCCTTTAATGTTTCCTATCGAGATCGTTTCGCACATCTCGCGCATCATTTCGCTCTCTTTCCGACTTTTCGGTAACATCAAAGGTGACGATCTCTTCTTGTGGGTTCTTTTGATGCTTGCGCCTTGGATCGTTCCTTTGCCAGGATTTGCGTTGCTGCTTTTTAGTGCATTTTTGCAAACCTTTATTTTTATGATTCTAACTTACGTTTACCTTGCCGGTGCTGTATTGCTTCATGAGGAATCACTCTAATCGATGAAATTTAGTCTCTTAGAGAGTATCGTTAGTTTCCTCCTTGGCGTCCTTTGGACGCTCCTTGGCATATCTGTGCTTTTTACATTTTTAGCCAACTATAAAACTTCTATCATTTTTGCACTGGCTCTTTGTGTGCTTGTTTCTATCTTTTGGCTCTTTTGGATCGTGATGTTGGAGATGACACGTATCCAGATAGAAAAATTCAAAGAGCTCAAACGCCAAACGAAGCTTTTGCAATCGATAAATGATAAGCTATCTCATCACTGATCCTACCTTTTATGGCAGGAAGCCGTGGCGTGTGCAAGTGACGTTTTTGCGCGCATTTCAAAAGCATCCCATCGATATCGTCGCTTTTCGTAATAAAACTACTCCTCATATCCGCTCTTTGGCATTGGCGATGAAACGCACCTGTAAAGCTAAAGGCGTCAAAATCTATATCAACCAAGAGATAGAGCTTTTTAGAAGGTTTCGTTTCGATGGCATACACCTCACTTCCAAGCAGTTCGATTCAATCAAGAAGATGAGGCTTCTTGGCAATGTAGTAATAAGTACTCATACAATGCAAGAGTTACATAAAGCCAGGAGGCTTCGCGCCTTTGCAGCTACATACAGCCCCATTTTCTACACCCCAAATAAAGGCGAGCCAAAAGGAATCTATGCCTTGAGGAAGATTCCAAAAGGCATGAGGATTATTGCCCTTGGCGGCATAGTGAGCAAAAAAGAGATCAATAGATTAAAGCGCTACAATCTATATGGTTTTGCGTCTATTCGCTATTTTTGTACCTAACCCGCAAAAAACGGATTAGGGTAGGGAGATTGTCGTAGGGGTTAGGCGATCTGTTTTATTGCCCGTGCCAAGCTGTCCATAGCCATTGGCGCGCCAGCAGTACACTTTGTCATCCAGTGTTACGGTACAAGTGTGCTCGCCTTCATGGGGGATGAAAAATTCCCAAGGCGATCTTCCACCACCTCCAACTACTACCAATTTAACTGGCTTGATAGTGATTTTCGTAGCATAGTTTCTATTGTTTCTATCTCCTGTGCCAAGTTCTCCATACTCGTTGCTACCCCAGCAGTAGATGGTATGCTGCTTTGTGATGGCGCATATATACTCTTTTGAAGCGCTGATTTTTTCTGCATTTTGCAAGAGTTGGCGTGAGTCGCTGCATGGTTGAGCCGTCACTAGTTCGCCGTAGCTATTGTCACCCACGAGTTTGTAGACTTCATGATTTTTGTATGTAATATAGACCTAGCTAAATCTGCTGTCGTCTTTGGCAAATTTGATAAAAACGAAATAGCCATTGGGATTTTTAGGCAGCGTTACGGGAGCTATGTTTGCAAAGCCAAAGGCGTTGTTGGGTGTGGGAGTGGTGGCTAGGAGTCTGTATTGTTCGTTGTGTTCAAGATCGAGATATATCCAGTCATTATAGTCAATCTTGCCATTTTTCTTGAAATCGTACATAGAGAATGCCGTTAATGGCAAAAGTCTTGTTGTGAAGGTAGAGAATAAGTTCTTGATGGTAATTCTCATTTGCGAAAAGCTGTATTGTAAAGAGCTATACTAAAATTATTCTAATTATAGCCACTCCTTTTATAACTTTATATATTATAAAGTTTTTAAGTTACATAGTTGGTTGAGTCTGCTTTTATGCACTTTTATTCCCTTTTTATCATCCTTTTTGTAGAATAAAAGAAAAAAATAAAGGAACTTTATGGATTTTGAGGTAGTTATTGGTCTTGAAGTGCATGTACAGCTCAATACAAAAACCAAAATGTTTTGCTCATGCCCTACAAGCTTTGCCGAACGCCAAAACAAGAATACCTGTCCTACTTGTCTAGCACTTCCCGGAGCCTTGCCAGTAATTAACGAAGAGGCGGTAAAAAAAGCCATGATGTTTGGATGGGCGATTAACGCTACAATTAACAAAAAATCGATCTTCAATCGTAAAAACTACTTCTATCCAGATTTACCCAAAGGGTATCAAATAAGCCAGTTTGAGATTCCCATCGTAGAAAATGGCTATCTCTACATCGACAAAGAGGATGGCACGAAGAGAAAAATAGGAATAACCAGAGCGCACCTAGAAGAGGATGCTGGCAAAAACATTCATGAGACCGAGTTTAGCAAAGTGGATCTTAACCGAGCGGGTACGCCACTTTTGGAGATAGTGAGCGAACCAGATATCAGAAGCAGCGAAGAGGCGGTGCAATATCTCAAGAAACTCCATGCGATTGTACGCTACTTGGATATTAGCGATGCAAACATGCAAGAGGGATCATTTCGCTGCGATGCTAATGTCTCAATTCGTCCAAAGGGTGATGACAAACTCTATACCAGAGTAGAGATCAAAAACCTCAACTCATTTCGCTTTATCCAAAGAGCGATTGATTATGAAGTGCAGCGCCACATAGAGGCGTGGGAA
Source organism: Nitratiruptor sp. (assembly GCA_015494535.1). Taxonomy (GTDB): domain Bacteria; phylum Campylobacterota; class Campylobacteria; order Campylobacterales; family Nitratiruptoraceae; genus Nitratiruptor. Next base: position 9,776 of record WGBC01000021.1, read on the forward strand.
GATGGTATTTATGATGATGAAGTAGTGCAAGAGACAAGGCTTTTCGATACCCAAAAAGGTGTGACTAGAAGTATGCGGGGCAAAGAGGAAAGTGCGGATTACCGCTACTTTCCAGATCCCGATCTATTACCTTTAGTGATTCCTCAGAGCTTTTTTGAAGAGACCAAGAATATCCCCGAGCTTCCTGACGAGAAAAAAGAGCGCTTTGTAAGCGAATATGGTATCAAGCCTTACGATGCTGCGCTTATCGCAAACTCCAAAGAGACTGCGGAGTTTTTCGAGAAGATGCTTACATTCAATATCGATGCCAAAAACGCTGTCACTTGGCTCACCGTGGAGCTTGCGGCTAGACTCAACAAAGCTGGCCTGGATATTACCCAAAGCCCAGTGGATGCCGAAAAATTGGCAACTATCGTGAAGCGCATAGAGGATAAAACAATTAGCGGTAAAGCGGCAAAAGACGTGCTTGACTATCTCATGGAGCACGATATCACGGTAGATGAAGCTATCGAGAAGCTTGGGCTTAAACAGATTAGCGACGCAAGTGCACTAGAGCCGATGATAGACGAGATATTGGCAGCTAACGAGGACAAAGTGGCCGAATACAAAGCTGGCAAAGAGAAGCTCTTTGGTTTTTTTGTCGGTCAAGTGATGAAAGCAAGCCGTGGCAAGGCCGATCCAAAACTTGTCAACGAACTTTTGAGGAAGAAGCTTTCTTGAGATTAGAGCGGTACATAATAGATTTCGCTTTTTTACTGGATAATTCTCTGCGTTATCAGCGCATCAAGAGGTTTTTCAAAAACCTCTTGGAAAATGACGATTATCCATACAAAAAATATTTTGATTATTTTATGATCTTTTTGATTCTCTCCAGTGTGATAATCATCATCGAAGAGGTGAAAACCCCGATAGCTACTTGGCTCTACTACTACGACGTCTATTTTGTGACTGCTGTATTTATTATAGAGTATCTTTTGCGCCTGTGGGTCTACAATGACGTACACAAAATAGTCATAGCCGAATATGAGGAATCGCTCTTTTTGGAGCGAAGTTTCGAACTCAAAAGGGTTCTCAAAGAGATAGCCAAGAAGAAGCTCGAATATATATTCTCTCCTCTAGCGATTATTGATCTCTTTGCGATTCTACCAAGTTATAGAGAGCTGAGGATCCTTAGAATTTTCGTACTCTTTCGAGTTTTTAAACTTTTGCGCTACTCCCAAAATATCACGCACTTTTTGCAAGTTTTGGCGGCAAAAAAGCTGGAACTCTCCACCCTTTTGATGCTTGTGGCCTTTACCATTTTGGTTTCTGGTATCAGTATCTACGTCTTTGAGGAGCGCACGAACCCGAACATCTCCACGCTCTATGACGCCTTTTACTGGGCGCTGGTGACGATCTCTACCGTGGGATATGGCGATATTTCTCCCACCACCCATGAGGGGCGAGCCATTACGATGATTATCATTCTCGTTGGGGTTGGACTTATCTCTTTTGCCACTTCCATCATCGTATCCGCCTTTAGCGAGAAGCTTACAGAAATCAGAGAAAACCGCATCTTGCATGCTGCTAGAAAGCTGGAGAGCTACTATATTATCTGCGGCTATACCAACATGGCGAGGCTTTTGGCGAAGAGGCTCAAGAAAGAGGGGGTAGATTTTCTTATTATAGATTACGATATGGGTGTGGTCAATAAGGCTTTGAGCGAAGGCTATCTAGCCATATGCGAAGACGCTACGCAAAAAGAGGCCTTCAAGCATATCAATTTCGACAATGTCAAAGCCGTCATGGCGTTGACCAATTCTGACATGCACAATATCTATATCTGTCTTAATATCCGTAGTTTTAGCAAAGAGTGTTTTATCATCTCTCGTGCAATCGATTACAACTCTCACAAAAAGCTTAAACTTGCAGGCGCCAACTATATCATTTCCCCTTATGTGACTGCCGGGTTTTTTGCTGCCAAAATAATTGAAGAGCCGATTGCCATAGAGGCTATCAATGATATTTTGGTGGCTAGAAAAAATGCTCTTTGTGAGCAGGTAGAGGTGATTAGAGGATCCTTTTTGGACGGTGTGACGGTAAAAGATATAGATTTTGATAAATACAAACTCATTTTATTGGGCATCGTACGTGTTGATCCTAATGCCCCTAGCGAGGAGTTTCGCCACAAATTCCAATTCAATCCCGACGAAAATGAGAGAATAGAAGCCGGTGATATCTTAATAGTGATGGGTTATACCATTAGCATTGCACATTTCAAATCACAAGTGATAGAGAGCAGTTTGCGCCATGGTAAAAAAGTATAAAATTTTGCAATTTGGATTTGGCCGCTATGGCGAGCAGATAGCCAAAAATCTAGCTCTAGATGGGCATGAAGTCTATATAGCCGAATCGGACAAAGAGGCGCTCAAGAACGCCTCGAAAGATGGCTTTGAGAATCTTTTTGTCGTGGATATAGAAAATGATGCGCAACTGACAGATTTAATGCTCGATTATGGGTTTGATTACATATTTTGCGCCTATGACGAGGAGGAGAAAAACATCTATCTTACCATCACATTCAAAGCCCTTTTTCGTAGTGTCAAAATCATTGCCATCTGTGAATCCAAAGAGACGGAGCGCAAGCTCAAACTAGCAGGCGCGCAGTATGTGATAGATACCATGGTAGCTGCTGCAAATAGGCTCTATTACATCATCGAAAAACCTGCCGTAGCTGAGGCGATCGATAAAATTTTGTTCAAGGATAAGTCGATAATATTCGAAGAGATAGAAGTGCCAAAAGGCTCTTTTCTCGATGGCGTCAATCTTAAAGATATGGCGTTTGCCAAAAACTATAAGGTGATAGTCATCGGTTTGGTGGATAGGGAGCTTGGCAACAAGTTCATCTTCGTCACGCGCGGGATCAATCACAAAATAGACGCGGGAGATATATTGGTGGTCATTGGCAAAAAGGACGATATCTACAAATTTAAAAAACTTCTGGGAGTGGCCGCATGAAAATAGGCATTATCGGAGCGGGACAGTGGGGAAGCGCGCTGGATTTCGCTCTATCGCAAAAGAACGAAGTGCTCATCACCTCTAGGCACCATCATGATCTACAGGGCTTTACGACACTGGAGAAAGTATTGGAGTGCGAATACCTAGTTTTGGTACTGCCCGCGCAAGTGATACGCCCATGGCTGGCAAGCCACCCAATCTCAAAAGATCACAAAGTTTTGCTAGCTTCCAAAGGTATAGATATCCAGACAGGCAAGTTTCTCAATCAGATCCTAGAAGCGTATTTGCCACTTGATCACTTGGCCTTTCTTTCTGGTCCTTCATTCGCCGCGGAGGTGCGAAAGGCGCTGCCTACGGCTGTGGTGGTGAGCAGCAAGAACTTGGCTCTGGCCAAGAGGTATGCAGAGGCTTTTCCAGATTTTATGAAAGCCTATGTGAGCGATGATATCATAGGAGCCGAGATCGCGGGATCCTACAAGAACGTCATCGCAATTGCTAGCGGTATCAGTGATGGCTTGGGGCTTGGCAACAACGCCAGGGCTGCACTACTTGCAAGGGGGCTAGTGGAGATGGATAGGTTTGGCAAGCATTTTGGTGCCAAGGATGAAACTTTTTTGGGTCTTAGTGGGGCGGGAGATCTCTTTTTGACAGCAAGCAGCAAGCTCTCGCGCAACTATCGCGTAGGTATGGGGCTTGCAGCAGGGAAGTCTCTGGAAGCTATTTTAGAGGAGCTTGGCGAAGTGGCCGAGGGCGTCTATACAGCTCGGGCGATTTTTTCCATCGCGCAAAAAGAGGGCATCTATACCCCGATAGCCAACGAAGTCCATGCCATCTTGCATGGCAAAAATCCCAAACAAAGCATAGTAGATCTATTGGAGCGTAAAGAATGATAGAAGAAATTGTCAAAAAAATTGAACAACTGCCACCTGTGCCAAACGTGGTGCAAGAGCTACAAGATATGTACTACATGGATAGTTACAATGCCGTAGATATCGAAAACGTTATCAAAAAAGATCCCAACCTCGTAGCAAATATTTTGAAGGTTGCCAACTCGCCTCTCTATGAGTTTGCAAGAGAGATAGTGGATATTCGTCAGGCCATCGTGATGTTTGGACTGGAACAAATTATAGAATTTGCTTTGGCGGGGTTTGTGAATGATATGATGGACTTCAATCTCGATCTTTATGGGATCGATGCGATGGAGTTTCTCAAAATGGCACAGCAAAAGGCCAAAATTGCCGCCGCTTTGGACGATCAGACAAGGGATCGCTTCGTGCTAGTAAATACAGCCTTTTTGTCCGATGTTTCCAAAGTGATCCTTTCCAACTTCGCCAAAGAGAAAAAGATATCTTTTGAGGTGGAAAAGGATATAGACCTCAACGATCTCGATACAGTTGAAAAGAGCTATCTTGGCGTCGATTCGATAGAGGTGGCCGCTTTGATGTTCGATAAGTGGAATTTCGAAAAAAGTATGATAGAACTTCTTACCAGTTTCAAAGATCGAGCCAACGATATGCAAGAGATTATCTGGGTGGCCCGCCAGGTGGTAGGGCTCGATGGGACGCTGCACAAAGAGAGGGCGGAGGAATCCCCACTATATCCTAGGCTTTCACGCGTTTAGCTTAGTGCGGATATGTTTGGCGATGGCGTAGCCGTGGTTGAGGGCTATGGCGATGGAGCCGCCCGTTTCAGTGACGATATCTCCTGCTGCGTAGAGGCCAGGCGTTTTGGTCTGGTAGTTTTCGTCTACCTCCACTTTTTTGCCTTCGAGTTCTATTCCACATTTTTTGAGAAACTCCGTAGGCGTCGTGCCGCCGATGGCGTAGATGATGCGATCATACACCTCGCTACTCCCATCGGTAAAATTAACTTTGGGTTTGCCGTGCTCGCTCTCAAGATTCTTTATATCAACGCCTAGTTTCAATCGAAGTTTTCCACTTTTGCTATACTCCTCGAGGATACGCAAATTTTCGGGATTGAGGCGTGTGAATCTGTCGCGGCGATAGTTGAGTGTCACGTCGTTGGTATCGGCCAAGAAGTAGGCGTATTCAGCCGCTGAGTTGCCTCCACCCACCACGAGTACCTTTTCGCCTTTGGAGCATTTGTCGAGATTGAAATTGACAAACTGCTTGATAGAGGGCGGAATTTTATAGGAGGGTTTGTTGGGTTTGCCCATTTTGCCAATGGCGATGACAACGTTGCGTGCTTTGAACGTTTTGTTGTTGGTGGTGGAGATTTCGAAAATGTCTTCTTTTTTTTCTACCTTTTCTACTTCGGTATTGAAAG
>WGBC01000022.1 GCA_015494535.1 Nitratiruptor sp.
ATCTGGATGTGGTGATGTTCCATCAGGCAGGTTTTACCGAGGCGGTAGCGACTCTTGGAACAGCACTGACAAGTGAACATCTTCCTCTCTTGCGCAAGGGTGACCCTAAAGTCATTTTGGCGTATGACGGAGACAAGGCAGGGGTGGCTGCTGCGCTAAAAGCGGCACAGATGCTTGCCCATGCTAATTTTGACGGTGGTGTGGTGCTTTTCCCTGACGGGCAGGATCCTGCTGACCTGATTGCAAAAGGGGAGAGTGAGAAGGTCGCTGCTCTGCTGCGGGATGCTAAGCCGCTCATTCCGTTTGTGCTGGAGAAGATCGTCGAAGGATACGATCTGCATGACCCCCGTGCCAAAGAGGCAGCATTCGGTACGCTCAAACAGTTTCTTTCCGGACTTAGTCAGATCATCAAAGATGCGTACATCCCCATGGCAGCAACCCTGCTGGGGGTTTCACCTGTAATGTTTGGAAGTCAGAGCAGACCGGAACGTGCCAGAGAGAACTTCTCTCAGCCAAAAGATGATGTGGCACAACTGAGCATCCTTAAAACCCTGCTGGAGAGACCGGAGCTGATCGATTCGGTACTTGATGTTGTCGATGCGAAGATGTTTAGCGGTTATGCATCTTTGTTTACTGCATTGATCAACGACGAGAAGGAGCATCCGCACCTGATGGGTATTGCGGTCGATGAGAGCCTGAAAGTGATGAATGAAAAAGAGCTTCAAGAGGTACTACGAAACTTTTTGATAAAGCACTACGATACACGCCTGAGACAGATCGTTGCGGACAACGGTATGCCCTTCAGTCAAAAAAGTTTTCTGATTCGCAAGATCAAAACCGATATCATCCCACGCCTCAAACGCGGGGAGTTGGTCTCTTTTGACCTGTGATACTGAGGGATTTGGCTGATAGGGATATTTTAAAGAGTTTGTGGTAGAATTTCCTCCACCATATCACTGTGGGCCCTTAGCTCAGCTGGGAGAGCGCTTCGCTGGCAGCGAAGAGGTCGTCGGTTCGATCCCGATAGGGTCCACCATCCTTCACTTTATACCAATCCAATAAAATACATGAACGCCCCTAAAATAAAGATTTTCAGAGCATTTTGTACCTAATAAAATCCCACAGCATTTACATTTTAGGGCTAACTTTGGGGTACAGAAAGCATAAAAGCAATATCAGCCATACATATTTGAACTATTTTGGTTATACTGGCGTAATTTCATACTGTAAGGACAAAGGAATGGCACCCGAAGAGATAGCGCAAAATCGTATTGCAGACTGTAAAGAAACGCCCATTCAAATCATAAGTGCAATTCACCTCTAAATTAAGCAGCTACTTCTTTAGCGTATTCTTCGAAGAATACCTCATAAGGTGTTCTAAACCCAAGTACTTTACGAGGTCGATGATTTAACTTTTCCTGTATGGTAATGATTTCCTCCTTTGAGACTTTAGTAAAGTCAGTTTTTTTAGGCAGATACTGCCGTATGAGTCCATTGGTGTGTTCGTTCAATCCTCTCTCCCAAGAGTGATAAGGATGTGCAAAATAGAAGTCTGTTTGTAATGTCTCTGAGACAATTTTGTGATAGGCAAATTCTTTGCCATTATCACTGGTGATGGTTTTGAGTACAGGTTTAATAGGTTCAAGCATCTCAACCAAAGCATTGGTAACAACATCTGCATGTTTGGAAGCCACTTTTCTAATCAGTGCGAATTTTGACTTCCTGTCAACCACAGTCACCAACGCACCGATATGGTCTTTTCCTATCACAGTATCTATTTCCAAATCTCCGATACGCCGTTTCTTCTCTACAATCTTGGGGCGTTTATCGATCATTGTTCTATCAACAATAATGCCTCTACGCTGATAGGTATTGGAGCGTTGGTGATACTTCTTGTTCTTGCGCCGTAGGTATTTGTAGAGTCTGCCTTTATTGGCTTTGTTTCTGTAGATAAACTGATAGATGGTTTCATGAGAGATAGTGCCTATATGTTCAAGCTTCATTCTTCCTGCTATTTGCTCTGGTGACCATCCCTCTTTGAGTTTTTCTCGGATATACTTTTCGATCTTTTTGGTTATCACCGTATATTTTGGTTTGTTTTTGTGTCGGTACTCTGTATTGAAGTGTGCAGTTGTGTATTCATACTGATCTGAATGAACATCCCAGTTTCGTTTTAGTTCTCTGCTGATTGTCGAAGGATGAACATCGATCTTCCTTGCAATCTCTTTTTGTCTGTATCCTTGTTGTAATAAAGCCCAAATTTGGTATCGTTTCTGTAGGGTTAATTGTTTATAGGTCATGCAATTCC
>WGBC01000023.1 GCA_015494535.1 Nitratiruptor sp.
AGCTCTCTTTTGATAGACCGCTTCTTTTAATCGCCTCTTTGATATTTTCTGGAAGGATTCGTACTTTTTGCTCTTTGACATACATACTGCCAGTCTCGGCAATTGCTTTGACTACGCGGTAAATTGTTGGATTGATTGGCGCTCCAAATCCTTCAGGCACGCCGCTCAGAGCTTCATCCATGAGTTTTCCAAATTCAGACTCTACGATATGTCCATCCGGTAAAATCTCGATAAAGCCTTTTGCCTCTAACTTATCCAAAGCCTCCGTGCGTTTAGTTCTCTCCTCTTCGCTTAAGGATTCTTCCAAAATATCCTCACAGGCAATGCCGCGTTCAGGAATCATTTTGAATATATCCATCTCATAGCGCGTCATAAATGGAAGTTTCTCTCTGTTTGCTAGCTCTTCATAGAGTAGCCCCGATTTGCTAGGCTCATAGGTGCCAAGGATTCGCTCGCGTCTTGCTTCTAAAACCCACTCTCTATTTGGTGAGCTAAAGATTTTATTGCTAATTGTAAGGGTTTTAACGCTCCAAGAGTGAATGGAACGCTCATCCGCTTGATCTTCTATGACTCTTTGCCCATTTTCTGTGACATAGTAAACAGATCGTCCTTTGCTATCGACTCCTTCACTAATAAGACCAAAAGCCTCTAAGCTATAAAGATACTCTCTAAGTTCAAAATTTTCCTCAAACCACTTCATCATATCTTTGGCTTCGCCAAATTTTTTGGCGATCTCTTGCTTTTTCTTTGGCATCTCGTCAAGCCTTCTGCCAAACTTTTCGACTATTCTTTTATATTCGCGCACTTTTCTATCAACGAGCTCTTTTTTGATCTCGTCAAACGTAGCGGTCTCTTCAGGATTTGATGGATATTTTTCTTCCCAGATTTTTTTGATGGTTTTGAGAGTCTCTACTTCCTCTTTTTCGATAGCAAAGGTTCTCAGCTCTTTTTCCGTTTTGTCTTTGAAGATGCGATAGACTTCTAGCGCCTTTTCTCCAGCTTTGCTCAAGGTATCCACATCGCTTATATAGCCTAGCGATTCAAGCTGTATGAGCGTATCCACATCCACATCCTCACCATCTGCTACCCTTGCGATGGACTCCAAGATAGAGATATCGAGCACGCTTCCCTCATTTGCCCAACCACCAAGCGTAAGTGTCTCTTTGACTGCTTGCCCAAGCTCGGTAAACGTGAAGTAATCCCCATGCGGCACACTGTAGGCAATGAGTCTCATAGCCTCAAGTAGATCCTTGCTATTGCCTTCAATTGGCAAGTAATGCGCATCCGTTGGACCCATTGGGGATTTTCTGATATATTCAGCAAGTTTTGCGTCAATTGCGAGTTCAGGCTCAGTTATGGCATAGGCGTTGAAAAGCTCCAGAGCCTCAGCAGTAAGTTCGCCATTTTCGTTGGCAAAGCCCCTTTTGAAAAGCGCCTCTTGCGTAACTTTTGTAGTGCGATTTTTACCTTTGATCGCACTATCGATCATCGCAATCACTTCGCTGCTCACCCACTTGAAACTCTCTTTCCAATCATCGATCTTCTCAATCTTCTCTTCTACTCTAGCCAAAACATCGGCAATTTGTGAACCGCTATAGGTCAGCTCAATTTGTGCAGGAATTGGGAAGCGAACAAGTCCAGAGAGATTTAGCTCTTCAACTGCTTCGCTGTTGAGCTTTTCTACATTAATAGTTTTATCATCGCTTCTGTGTAGTGCCAATAAAATCTTTGCTGCCTCTTTTTTAATAACCATAAGTTTCTCCTTTGTTTTTTAGAAAATTTTATATGAAATGGTGTAGATTTTCTGCTAGTAAAGTAGCATAAAGGCAAAGCCTTTATGCGTTAGAGGAGTCTTGAGAGTCTTCAAGCTTTTTGATGTAAGAGCTCATAGAAAGAAGTATGATTCCATCAAAAAACATACTAATTCCAACAAACAATCCTACAAGCACGAGGCTTCCAAATGGCCAATTGATGAGAAATATCACACCAAGAATGATAGACAAGATTCCATTGAGAATAACCAGCCAGTTGTACTTCTCTCCCTTCATCTGAGCGGACAAGGCAAAACTAGCAAACCCATCCATAAAGAAATAGACCGCCAAAATGATGCCAAGTGCCGCAACACCTGGTGCTGGAAAAATTGTGACCAATATACCTGTAAGTAGATAGATAAAGGCTTTAAGCCATCCAAGCCAATCTTTTTTGTCTGTCTGGTATGTGTGATAGCCGATGGTGAGCCCACTGAAAATAAACAAAAAGGCTACGAAGTATGCAGCCGTAAAACTCATAACGATTGGAAAAAATATCCCCAAAAGCCCCAAAAGCAAAAAGATCACTCCAGCAATTTTGGAGTGCTTTTCAAAGTTTTTGAGCAGCTCTTTATCTTTGAGCAGATTTTGATAGCCTACCATGATAAATCCTTTATAGTGTCAAATCCATGATACCTTTTGCGCGCTCAATGAGCTCATGAGAGACGGCTCTATTCTCTTCATCAATCTTTTTCATGATACGCGCAAGTACCAATGTAAGCCCGCCTACGATTTCTGGCAACGATTTTTCAAGTTCTACTTCCAATTCCATAAGTGGTGGATGGGTCGCAAGGCGCTCAAGAATATCTTTGAGCTCAATCTCTTGCTCAAGCTTCTTAAACTCGTTAATTGTCTCTTCAAGACCCTTTGTAATTGGCAAATCATATTTCCAAATTACATCCCTGCCGTTATATTTGGCCGCCTTTTGTCCCATAAGCAAAAGATCATAGAGCTTTTGCTCCACTATGTCTGTCACATCCTTTGCGTGACCTTTTTTTATATCGAGCCCTGCACCTCTACGAAACAGCTCCTCTAAATGATGAAAACCTACTACTGCCATGTTCACTCCTTTTTTTGGGGCAGTGCCCCAAGGTTATTTATTGATGGTTTTTACTGCTTTTTCTTTGAACTCTTTGAGTTTTTTGATCAAATCTTCAAAGAGTTTTTCAGCTCTGTTCTTGCCTTTTACCTCTTTTTCCACTTTCTCTATCATATCTTCAAGCATCTTGTAGGTAGTGTCTGAATCGCTCGTATACCCCAAAGCTTCAGCTTTTTTGAGGGCTCTTTTTGCGGCTTTGAGCATATCGAGAGCCTTTTGCTTATCCTTTTTGGCTTCGCTTTGTGCGATTTCCACTAAATGGATCGCTTGCAAGAGTGGAATTGGTGTCACGACATCCACTTCCACAAAGGTAGCTAATGCTTGATTTAGCACATTTTTGGCTTCATCCACTCTTCCCTCATGCAAGAATTTTGCAGCTAATTTAAGGGCTGCAGGATAAGAAGCTAATGGCAAGCTCACAACCTTGAGCACGATTTCGCTGCGCAAAGTATCAAGAATTGCTCTAGCCTCTTGGATCTTGTTCTCTGCTAATAGCGCCTTTGCGCTAATGAGAGCGGTTTTAATATCTTGTAGCGAACCTGGAAAATCCACTACCTCAATAGCACTATCGATTGGAATGAGTGCTGGAGCATTAGGTGCTGATAACACCACTTCAAGCTTACCGATAGCATCTTCCAGCTCTTTAATGGCCTTTTCTTTGTTGCCCTTGTCCAATTCAGCCAACACTTTATGCGTTAGCGCTACTGCATCCACTGCCTCTTGGACAATTTTTACCTCTTTTTGCTCCTTTTGCACCTTCGCTTTTGCCTGAGCTACCGCTTTATTGGATTCAGCCTTTGTAGCTTCACTTGCAAAAGCACCGCTAACTAGTAGTCCCGCTGCTACCAGTGAGACAAGCACCTTTTTCATTATCAACCTCCTTGAAAATTTTGGTTGATAAAATTTTAGTGCTATTTATGAAAAAAGACAGCTACTTTAGTTGCAGTCGATCTAACAATGAAGAGATATTTTTGAGTTTGAGTTTTTTGCGCTCCACTTCGAGTGTGCCATCTCTTTTCAGCTCCTGGATATGGCGATTGACCACATGGCGCACGGTACCAATGAGTGAGGCTAGCTCTTCATGAGGCAGATCATGGATGAGCTTGAGTTTGGCATTTTGTGGATCAAAATGTTTAAGAAGCAGTTTAATAAATCTAGTAGAGGTATCATGAAGGGCTAAATCGGTAGCTAACTCTTCAAGATTGCGCATCTCACTAGCCACATAACGAAAGAAGAGTTTGCGAAAATCTGTGTTGTTGTTGATCCACTCTCGCACCACATCTAAGGGTACTTGCAGTGCAGCTGTATCCTCATAAGTATGGGTAATTACTTCATGGGGCTTCTCATCCATAAGTACAATTACATCAAACATATCCCCACGCCCCAAAATCTTAATGGTCTGCTCTTTAGATGTCTCAAAATTGAACTGATAGACTTTGATGCGTCCCTCAATAATGAAGTAAAAATATTTCATCGTATCATCGCTGCTCATTGCGGGCATGTTTTTGTAAAAGTGCACAATCTTGCCATAGCGGTTGATGTCATCTATGATAAACGATGGGACTGCCGCAAAAAGCTCAATATTGTATTGATTTTGATCCATCAAAACTCCAATCCAAAGCTGCCAAAGCTACCCATATTTGGATTAGTATAGCCAAAGCGGCTTGCCATGCTTTGTAGCATCATTATATCGCTCTTTGGATCGATACTTTGGGGACAGACCGTTGTGCAATTACCACAAAGCGTGCAATCCCAAATACCATCCATTACAATGGCATCAATATGCGCCTTTTTCTGCTCTTCCCTACTATCCACCGCATAGCGGTAGGCTCTAGTAAGCGCAAAGGGACCAAGAAAATTTTGGTTCGTTTCATAAACCGGGCAGCTACTGTAGCAGCTATGGCAAAGAATACAATCACTCTGTCTTTCAATAAGCTTCTCCTCCTCTTCACTCATGCCCGCATGCATTTTGAGAGGATAAGCAGAGGATCGCTGTAAAGAGTGAAGAGATTTGTTGAAATCTACGATGAGGTCCCTTATGGTATCCACTACGCTAAGAGGCTCTACGTAATCGCCTTCTTTGACTCTGTATTCGCATGCTAGCTCCTCTTTGCCATTGACTCTCACCGCACAGCTACCACACACGCCACTGCGACACATACTAGAAAAACTTAGCGTCCTATCTTTTGTCTGTTTGATATGGTGCAAGGCTTCTAAAAGCGTCAAACTTTCGGGCACCTCATACTCCATATCGATAGTGGGTGGTTCGAAATGGGGATGGTAACGCCTCACTTTAATCTTCATAACCCTCTTTCTGAGAAATTTCTTTTTATCTTATAATAACTTATATTTAATTCATTTTAAATGGAGAGACAATGGCAAAAATCTCACTCAAAAGAGCCGTCACACTGCCATACCTTGTGCTCTATGGGCTTGGCAATATCGTTGGGGCAGGAATCTATATTCTCATTGGTGAAATTGCTGGTATTAGCGGCTATCTATCTCCACTGGCCTTTTTGGCTGCCTGTATAGGCGTGCTCTTTAGCGCCCTCTCATACGCGGAGCTGAGTTCAAGATACCCAAAAAGCGCAGCGGAAGCATACTATCTGCAACAAGGCTTTGGCATTCGCTGGATCGCAGATTTAAGCGGATTTATCATAATATTGAGCGGGCTCTTTTCGGCTGCCGCAGTCATTAGCGGGCTTTATGGCTATATCAAGCCATTTTTTGATATTGGAGCATTTACTACAGCTGTTTTGGCAATATCTTTGCTAACGGCCATCGCTATTTGGGGGATTAAGGAGTCTGTAGGTATCGCTGCGCTCTTTACGCTCATTGAGGTTGGCGGACTTTTGCTAATTATATTTTTTGGATATGAGAAGATCGATTTTGCAAAGATTGAGTATCAGCAATTTTTGCCAAGCTCCATTAGCGATATTAATCTCATACTTCTTGGAAGCTTTTTGGCTTTTTATGCATTTATAGGATTTGAGGATATGGTTAAACTCTCTGAAGAGGTGATCAATCCCTCCAAAACCATGCCAAGAGCTATAGTGATTACAATTTTACTAGTGACATTTTTATATATAGGGGTCGCTTTTGTAGCTATCAACACTCTTGATCCTCACACCCTCTCTCAAAGCAAAGCACCCCTTGCCCTAGTGTACCAGCAATTGCAAGGAGATTCCCATATCCTCAACTATATCGCAATCTTTGCGATCGTCAATGGGGCTTTGGTGCAGATTATCATGGTTTCACGAATGTTCTATGGCATGGCAAAGGAGGGGTGGCTGCCAATACTTTTAGCCACAATCCATCCAAAAACCCAAACGCCTATTGTGGCTACCATCCTTACGGGAATACTTCTAACAATCCTAGTCTATTTCCTCGATCTCGTTTCCCTTGCGGAGGTTACAAGTTATGGGCTGCTTATAGTCTTTTTGCTCATTAATGTGGCACTTTTACGCATCAAATCACACAAAAAGGCTCCCAAAGAAGCTTTCACTGTCCCCAAATGGATACCGATAGCTGCGGTTTTCATCAATACGCTCTTTTTAGGCGTAAAAATCATGAGCCATTTTCAATAGGCAAAAAGTCAGCACACAGTACTCCATCCTCTTTCCAGACGATGGAGTGGGCTTTGTACGTATCGTTTTGTTCTGGATAATCTTTGCGATAGTGCGCACCTCTGCTCTCATTTCTTTGAATCGCCACCACCACCATCGCCTCGGCAAGTTCGACGATATTACCATATTCGATGAACTGCACAAGCTCTGTGTTATAAAGCGGGCTTTTATCGCGAATGCCCATAAAAGCTAGCTCTCTTTGGTGCTGGCGAATGACGGAGAGCACCCCTTTCATAGCCAACTCTTCTCTGATAATGCCTACGTTGTTGTAGAGCAGTTTCGATAAAAACTCTTGGCGTTCCATAAAATCTATTCTGTTTGGCAATCCAAAAACTGCTTTGATAAAATCACTATCGATTTTTGTGCGCTCATACTCTTTTTGGGCTACTTCATTTTCCACCACTGCTGCAGTGCCTCCCGTGCGCTTACCAAGCACGACGGTCTCAAGCAAAGAGTTGCCTCCTAGCCTATTGGCTCCATGCAGTTTGGCGTTGGCGCACTCTCCGCAGGCAAAGAGTGCTTTGATGGAAGTTTTGCCATCAATATCCACATCGATACCACCCATTGTGTAGTGGGCTGCCGGGCGAATGGGCAGCGGCTCTTTGACAGGATCGACCCCCTCGTAAATAATCGCAAGTTTACGCTCTTGAGGAAGCTCTCTTTCAATGAACTCCTCGCCAAGCTCTCGCATATCCAAAAAGACCTTCTCACCACTCTCCAACTTTTGCCATATGGCGCGAGCTATCTCGTCTCTCGTGGCCAGCTCGTCGCAAAAGCGATCCCCTTTGCTATCGATGAGTTTAGCCCCAGCCCCTCTAGCGGCTTCGCTGATGAGAATCGCGCTTTTAGCCAAAGAGGTAGGATGAAACTGCACAAATTCCAGATCGCTTAGCCTAGCTCCCGCACGCATTGCAGCAGCCAAACCCTCTCCATAGGTTCCAAAGCCGTTGGTGCTAAAAGATCCATACACCTTGCCAAAGCCCCCCGTAGCCAATACGACGGCTTTGGCTAGAAGCTGCTCCACTTGGCTTGTCCTAAGATCTAGAAGCGTCACGCCTTTGGCAACATCATCCTCTACGATGACATTGAGCAAAAATTTCTCATGCAAAAAATCAACTCCCTCCTTGAGGCAGTTGTCATAGAGGGTATGCAAAATTTTAAGCCCCGTGTAGTCTTGGGCGTAGCAGGCTCTTGGAGCCTTTGCGCCTCCAAGTCTTCTCAGGGCGATTTTGTTCTCTTTTCTACTAAAGGGGGTGCCTATGCTATCAAGCCACTCAATGGCATTTGGAGCCTCATTGCAAACATACTCCACCACTTTTTCGTCAGCTAGCTCCTGGGAGGAGCGTAGAGTATCTTGGATATGTGCTTGGATGGTGTCATTTGGATCCAAACTGGCGTTTATCCCACCCTGAGCCATGGAGCTTTGGGATTGGGTAGGGTATTTTTTGGTGACGACTACAACGCTTTTTCCTTTTGCCTTTGCTTCTAGAGCAGCACTCAGACCCGCAATGCCACTGCCAATAATAACAACATCTATCATCTTAATCCTCAAAAATTGGCTCAATCTTGACTATACGGTTACCTCTCACAAAGATTCTCACCCGATCGCCCGCTCGAAACCAAAAATTCCTCGTCCGATCTACACGCACAATAGTTGAAATTTCTTCGCCACTATCTAGGCGGATGATGAGCTCCTGGGCATTGGCTTTGTTGAGATTGCTTCCAATCATGCCTCCAAGCACGGCTCCCGCAGCGGTAGCCACATCCTTGCCACTTCCTCCACCAATTTGATGACCGATAATGGCTCCAACGATAGCTCCCAAAAACGTCCCCTCGCCGCTATCTTGCAAGACTATACTCTTTGCTGAAATCACTTCACCCTCATATGTTCGCATCAACGAATTGAGATCGGCAGTGTTGTAGCCCTTTTGTGCACACCCACTAAAAAAGAGCATGCCAAAAAGTAGCATGACAACCACTCTCTTCATGACTCCTCCTTTGTAAACCTATCAGAGTCTATCTCTATGACAGTATGGACATTGCCTCGGGGATTAAAATCACCCACAAGTTTCATCCACTTGGGTCTGAGCCTGCTATAAAGTGTATCAAAAACCTCGTTAACACTGTCTTCATGGGAGATGTAGCGGTTACGAAAAGTATTGATATAGAGCTTAAGAGCTTTGAGTTCCACTACAAATTTGTCTGGAATATACTCCAAGTGAAACGTGGCATAGTCGGGATAGCCGCTTCTTGGACAAAGACAGCTAAATTCTGGCAGCGTAATTTTAATCAGATACTCTTTGTCGTGCTTATTTGGCCAAACTTCCAAATCTTTTTCTACGTCAAACTCTTTTATCTCTTTTTCACCGTAGCGCATGTATCTCTCCTAAGAATGTTTTGAGATCTTTTGCTTCCATCGGTTTTGCTATCGCGAAACCTTGCACGTAATCGGCCCCAATCGAGGCGAACCTCTCCACCAACGCATACTGATCCACAAACTTTATGACACTTTTTATTTCAAGGCTGTGAAGCGTTTGTATCCAATTTTCTAAAAGCACTTTATAGCGTATATCATCTATCTTTTTGGTAAAAAATTTATCAAAATGAACAAAATCAACTTCAATAGATTTTATATACTCCACCGAAGCATTGCATGCCCCAAAGTTGTCAAAGGCTATCTTTATGCCCTTCTCGCGATAATTTTGCAAAATCGATCGGTAGTATTTAATATCTTTGTAAACGCTATTTTCAAAAAGCTCCACCACGATATTTTGCGGCGGCAAGGAGTAGTTATCGACAATAGCCCAAAATTGCTGGCTAAAGCGTTTGTTGCGGATACTGAAAGGCGAAATGTTGAGAGAGTAGAGTAATTTTGGCAAATTATGACTTTGCACCTCTTGCAACATCTTCTCAAACAATGCCAAATCAAAGCTATTTTCCAATCCCAATCTATTCACTAATGGGATGAATTGGCTTGGATGGATGAGGTTGCCTTCCTCATCGAGAAGCTTCACAATAATTTCTATATAGTCAAACTGCTTGGTTTTGAGATTGTAAGTGGGTTGGTAGAGTATGGAAAGACGCTTTTGCAAAATAATGGATCGAACGAGCTCCTCGAAAGCCGAGGCATCTTGTCGCTTTTTTTGAAATACTACGTCTCTTTTCTTATCTGTTTGGCACTTACCCTTGCAAAAGTAGAGATCCTCATAGAGGTGATCGAGAATCTTTTTGATATCGCTATGATTGACAAAATCGTAAGTGGCAAAAAGTTTGATTTCGATATTGTCAATGAAGTAGTTGTCATATTCTCGTAAAAACCTCTCAATCGCCTCTTTAACCTTATTCTCGTCAGCATTGACCAGCAGTAAAAAGTCCCCAGCCTTGATCCTACTTATTGGCACAGCACCAAAGAGCTTGCCAAAAAAGCTATCTAAAATCTCAGCAAATTTCCTAAGCACCCGATCGCCATTTTCTATTCCATAGCGCTCGTTAATATCTTTGATATTGTCTATGGAGATAAGGATGAGATGGCTCTTTTTGGGATTTATCTTTTTTTGCAAGAAGCGAAGGAAATATTTTCTATTGAAAGTATTGGTAATCTCGTCCAATATCTTCTCTTTTGTGGAAGTAAAGATCATAAAGAAGATGTAGTAGACCGAGACGAAAATCCCAGCCAACAAAATAGCCGTATTGTAGATAAAACTTCTTTGCTCTTGTAAAGTCACCATTGCCAATAGCCCCATGAGGATAACTATTGGCAAAGCGGTACGCAAGGCTAAGGTAAATTTTCGTTGCCTATCGATTTGCAGTGAATACACTTATACATCCAGATGTTTCACATCTTTTGCGTGCTCTTCAATATATCTCTTTCTTGGCTCCACCTCATCGCCCATAAAGAGATTGAAAATTTCGCTAGCATGCTCGGCATTTTCCACAGTCACCCGCAAAAGTCTTCTATTCTGCGGATCCATAGTGGTCTCCCAAAGCTGCTCGGGATTCATCTCACCCAAACCTTTGTAGCGCTGGATGTATGCGCCCTTTTTGGCGTGTTTCTCCACTTTTTCCAAAACTTCCAAAAGATCCTCATCTTGAAGTTCATATGGAGTGCGCTCCTCGATCTTTTCGTAGATATAAACACCTTCTACATAGAATGGATTGGTAAAGAGCTCATCATCTATTATAATCTCTTCCAACCCATCTTCAGTCTGCACGTAGAGATGAATTTTCTCTTCATCCACCACTTTGTTGAGGATATTGTACCCCTTGTTTTGACAAAACTTCTCTATCTCTTCATAGAGCTTCACATTGTCCAAAGCCGCAAGATCTCGGTTTTCTATCAAGTAGCGCACAATCTCCACAAGAGCATAGCGCTTCTCTATATCTTTAAGCACCATTCTATAGTGCGCCACCAGCTTCAAAAACTCGATTAGATCGTAGCGCCCGATATTGAGATCCGCCAGCGCATCCACGCCATTTTCAATCAAGAAGCGGTTAAGCTCGGTATCGTCTTTGAGATAGACCTCTTTTTTACCCTTTTTATACCGATACAGAGGAGGCTGCGCCATGTAGAGGTAGCCTTTTTCCACCACGGGATAGAGAAAGCGGAAGAAAAAGGTGAGTAGCAGCGTCTGGATAT
Organism: Nitratiruptor sp.; assembly: GCA_015494535.1. Lineage (GTDB taxonomy): Bacteria > Campylobacterota > Campylobacteria > Campylobacterales > Nitratiruptoraceae > Nitratiruptor. The sequence continues at coordinate 11,170 of WGBC01000023.1, forward strand.
GGCTGCCATCCACATCCGCATCCGTCATGATAATGATTTTGTGGTAGCGAAGCTTGTTCTCGTCAAACTCTTCGCCGATACCGCATCCAAGGGCGGTGATGATGTTTTTGATCTCTTCCGATTTCAAAATTTTATCGAGGCGCGCTTTTTCAACGTTGAGAATTTTCCCTTTGAGTGGCAAAATGGCCTGAAAGACTCTATCGCGCCCCTGCTTGGCGCTTCCACCCGCACTATCTCCCTCTACCAAGAAAAGTTCGCTAATTGCAGGATCTTTGCTCTGGCAGTCCGCTAGTTTGCCGGGCAGCGTGCCAACGCTGAGATTGTCTTTGCGGCGCACGAGCTCTCTTGCTTTTTTGGCCGCTTCCCTACCTCTCGCGGCAGCAAGAGCCTTTTGCATAATGGCTTTGGCGTCTATTGGGTTCTCTTCGAAATATTTTGTCAGTTTATCATAGGTGAGCTTTTGTACAATCGGGCGCACGTAAGAAGATCCAAGCTTCCCCTTCGTCTGCCCCTCAAACTGCGGCTCAGGAACCTTAACGCTCACTACCGCCACAAGTCCTTCGCGCACATCGTCGCCAGTAATTTTGACGCTTTTCTCTCTTTGGTTGGCGTTTTGGGCGATGTAGTTGGAAATGGCTCGCGTGAGTCCCGCGCGAAAACCGCTCTCATGCGTTCCGCCTTCAGGCGTGCGGATGTTGTTGACAAAGCTTAGAAGCTTTTCGTCAAAGCCATTGTTGTAGAGCAGAGCGATATCCACTTCTACATCATCCACTTTTTCATGGATTGCAATGGTATTGGTGATAGGCTCTTTAGTGCTGAGATCTTTAACAAACTGAGAGATTCCTCCTTCGAAGTGGTAAATCTCTTTCTTGTCACTTCGCTCGTCTTTAAAAACGATAGTGATTTGTGGATTGAGGTAAGCGAGCTCTTTAAATCTTTTTGCCAAGATGTCGTATTGAAACTCGACTGTCTCGAAAATCTCTTCATCTGGCCAAAACTCGATGGTAGTACCCGTCCTGTTCGTATCGCCTATTGCTACAAGATCGGTTACGGGAATACCTCGCTCAAACTCTTGGCGCCAAATTTTGCCATCGCGTTTGATTGTCATGATGAGCTTTTTTGAAAGCGCATTGACCACGCTCACGCCCACACCGTGCAGACCGCCGCTTACTTTGTAGGCGCTATCGCCTCCAAACTTTCCACCGGCATGCAAAACCGTCAAAACTACCGTTGCGGCCGGAATTTTTTCTGTTGGGTGGATGTCTACGGGAATTCCCCGTCCGTTATCGCTGATGCGAGCACTGCCATCTTTTGTGAGTGTTACTTCAATCTTGGAACAGTACCCTGCCATCGCCTCGTCGATGGAGTTGTCCACCACTTCGTAGATGAGGTGGTGCAGCCCTTTGACGCTAGTATCGCCGATGTACATGCCAGGGCGCTTGCGAACGGCTTCTAGGCCTTTTAAAACTTTGATCTTCTCCGCACTATATTGACTCATGCTTTTCCTCTTATAGAAATTACTATAATTATATCTTTATTTAGATGACAATTGGCATAACTATAGTGATAAAGTTGTCCTTTTTAAGCTCAAACGGCAAATCGGCGTCGTTGATGCCAAGAGTAAACTCGTTGTCCTCTATGTGTGTAAGAAAATCGAGAATGTAACGACTATTGACGGCCATAATGAACTTCTCTTCAAATGGAGTGGTCACCTCCAGTTCCGTTTGCGCTTCTATGTTCTCTTGGGAGAGGTTTTTGAAAATGATCCTATCTTTGAGGAAGGTGAGTTTGATCTCTTGGGAGATGATGGTAATTTGCTTGATGGCTTCTATCATTCTATCTTTTGGCAATTGCATCTCGTACTGTAGGGATTTTGGGATGATGCGCTCGTAATCTGGGTATTTGCCGTTGATGAGCTTTGTAAAAAAGAAGTATTGATCGTTTTGGAGTATCAAATAGGTCTCATCGTAATGCATGGCAATCTCGTCGAAGAAAAGCTTTTGAATTTCAACGATCGCCTTTTTTGGAATGATGAGATTGAAAGCGCTCTCCATACTCTGTTCTACGCTCACAATCGCCAAGCGCTTCGTGTCGGTTGCCACGAAATTGATTTTGTCCGTTTTTATATCGATCAAAGCGCCGTTAAGTTCAAATTTTGGGTTGTTCGTATCGATGGCGGGAGAGATCTTTTTGAGTGAATTTATAAACACCTCGCTACCAAGCTCGATTTTTGGCATGTTGTCGATATCGGGAAAGGAGGGGTATTCGTTTGGATCGAACATAGGGAGCTTGAATTTCGACTGGTTTTGGCTAATTTGTAGGTGATCATCTTTCGTCTCAATCGTGATGGGTCCCTCTTTGAGAATGCGAACGATATCCAAAAATTTCTTTCCGTTGGCTGTTCCGGTACCTTCTTTGATAATAGTGACATCGCTTAGAGCGGTTTTTAGTCCCGTTTCATAATCGGAGGCTTTAAGTAGGAGTTTGTTTTCTCTAGCTTCTAGGTAGATGTGTGAAGTGATTTGGCTTAGATCCTTTTTTTCCAGGAATGGTTGCATCTGAGAGAGGATCTGTTCTAGGAGCTGCTTGTTGATCTCTATTTTCATAGTGTACTCCAATTAAGGGATTTTTAATATTGTATATTCTATTTCGTTAAATTTCCCTTTATATTATTAAAATTTAATAGATTTAGTAGTATTTCGGGGTGAAAATGTGAAAAAGGCGTCGCACTCTTTGTAAATGGCTTCTTTGTGACGTTTTTGCAAGTGAAAATTTTTTCACAACTCTTCACTTCTTGTGTGTTTGATTTTGTGGATGAGTTCGTCTATTTTGAGTTTGAAGTTGGCATCTTTTTCGATGAGCTCTTTGACCTTTTTCATGGCATGACTGACGGAGGTGTGGTCTTTCATGCCAAAAAACTGAGCAAGTTGCGGCATGGAGTTGGGAGTGAGGTTGCGTGCGAGATAGATCACCATGCGCCTGGCGTTGACTATTTGGCGGTTTCTCGATTTGCTTTTTATTTCGCTTGGTTTGATGTTGAGCTCGCTTGCGACGATATCTACGATCTCTTTGAGGCTTATCTCTTTTTGCTGCTCCCTTTTTTGTTCGTTCAAGACATTTCTAGCTAGTTCCATCGTGATTTGCTGATTGACCAGTGAGGAGTAGGCGTTGAGTTTGAGGATGACTCCCTCGATCTCTCTGATATTGCTATCCATATTGGCGGCGAGGTAGTTGATGATCTCATCGCTCAAGGTTATACCGTTGAGCTCGCACTTTTTCTTAATGATGGCGATTTTTGTTTCTAGTTCCGGTGGCTGGATATCGGCAATGAGTCCCCATTCAAAGCGGCTTTTGAGCCTCTCTTCGAGCCCCGCTATTCTTTTTGGCGGCTGATCGCTTGTAAGCACTATCTGCTTGCCTTCTGTATGCAGCTCATTAAAGGTATGGAAAAACTCCTCTTGTGTTCCCTCTTTGCCGCTGAGAAACTGGATATCGTCAATGAGTAAAATATCGCATTTTCTATATTTTTCGCGAAACTTCTCTATCGTTTTTTGGCGCAGGTGATAGGTAAAGTCGTTCATGAACTGTTCGATGGTTGCATAGATGATGGTTTTGTTTTTTGGTATATTGAAGTTGCCAATGGCGTGCAAGAGGTGGGTTTTGCCAAGTCCCACGCCTCCGTAGATGAAGAGTGGATTATAAACCTGTCCCGGCTTTTCCGCCACTCTGTGGGCCGCTGTGTAGGCGAACTGGTTGGAGCTGCCCACCACGAAATTTTCGAATGTGTATGTAGGGTTTATCTTGGTGCTTGTGGAGGAGGGCTGCTGCTCTTTTGGAGCTGCCTCTTTTGTTTTAGCGATTTTTTGTTTCTTGATGCGAATTTCCACCGCCGTCTCAATGCCGGTTTCCAGTTCGAAGAGTTGGGAGAGCTTTTTGCTGTATTTTGTTTTGACCCAGTTGGCTATGAAGGGGTTGGGTGCGTTAAAAACCGCTAGATCGACCTTTGAACTCTCTGTATCGTAAGAGAGGTTTTTGATGTAGCGATCATACTCTATTTGTGAAATTTCATCTTTGAGCATCGATAAAATTTTGTCCCCTAACACGCACACCCTTTATGTGAAAAATAGAAAAGTTGCTATGTGAATTATTTTACTATTGTAGCGAAAATCTCCAAAGTTTAGTTACAATGATAGGCATGAGTAATTGTTCACAATGTGAAAAATATGTGAATAATATGTGAGAATTGTAGTAAGATACCCCATTTTAAGGGTATTTTTAAAGGATCGTGGTAGGTGAATATTTTGGGAATAGATCCGGGTAGCCGCAATTTGGGTTATGCAGTCATCTCTTTTGAGGAGCGAAAGCTCTCACTAATAGAGGCTGGCCTTATCAAGATAAAGCCTCTCGATTTTCAGTATCAGCTATCCCAAATGATCGAAGGCCTGGATATGGTATTTAGTAGCTTTCATATCGACGAGGTGGCTATGGAGGATATTTTCTACGCCTACAATCCGCAAACCGTGCTCAAACTTGCGCAGTTTCGAGGCGCATTGGCGCTGCGTCTTATTCAACTGCACGGAAATTTTAGCGAATATACGCCCTTACAAGTCAAAAAGGCTCTTACAGGTAACGGTAAAGCCTCAAAGGAGCAAGTAGCTTTCATGGTAAAAAAGATTTTGGGGATTAAAAAGCAGATAAAGCCACTCGACATCAGCGACGCCATGGCAGTAGCCATCACCCATGCCCAGAGGATGCGCCTTCGTGGCTGATATACTCTTCGAAGAGGTATTTGTGAACCTCTGGTAGCGCTTGAAAAATAGCAAACGCCAAATCGCGTATCTCCCACAGGGCCGATTTGGAGCTGCGAAGAGCCAGGAAGTTTTGGAGTGAACGGGCGTTAATAGTCCAGGTAAGCTCAGTTTTGTAGCACTCCGGCAGGCAATATTTGGCTATGTCGTTGGAGATGCCGGCTTGCAGCACTTTTTGCAGTTCATTGAGGGCTTTGATGCTTGCACGATCCACCATCTCATTGCCCGTTAGTACGATATATTTGCTTGCACCTTCAAAATCCTCTTCATCAAAAGGCTTGGCGTTTTTGAGTTCTTTCAAAGTGTAACGCGTGCTTTTGACGCTGAGGCTTGCCATGCGGTGTCTAGCTAACTCTTGCAAAAGCGCCCTGCTGATATCTTGGATGTAGAAGGTATAGACGAGGTGTTCCAAAGTGGAGGCGTGCTTATATTTGTTGCCAACCCGATCGATAAGCTCTTGATCTTTTGGACCTCCTTTATCGCTTTTATCGAAACTTTGCCAGCAGGTTCTAATGGCATGTGCTGCTACGGGCAAGGGAGTATAGTGCAAGAGTGTCACTTTCATGGCAAGCCTTTTGGTATAATGGTTTGTAATGAATTATAGCAAAAAGGCAGGCTATGACGGTGCGCTACATTCCTCGCTATACCTATGAAGACTACAAGCAGTGGGAGGGTGATTGGGAGCTGATTGATGGTATTCCTATTGCTATGGCGCCGAGTCCTGTGAGTGAGCATCAGATGCTTCTTTCGCGCTTGGCACAAGCTTTGGAGAATGCCCTTGAAGAGTGTGATGAATGTTTTGTCTTGATAGAAGAGGACTGGATCGTCGATAACGAGACGGTGGTGTGCCCAGATATCAGCGTGGTGTGCGGTAAGCTCGAGGACTTTATCCGCAAACCTCCTTACGTAATCGTGGAGATAGTTTCTTCTTCAAGCGCTCATAAAGATGAGAGAGTGAAATTTGCTCTCTATGAAGAGGAGAAGGTGGAGTATTACGTTTTGGTCTATCCCAAAGAGTGCAAAGCAAGAATTTTTCAATTAAAAGATGGCAAGTATGACAAAGTAGGGGATTTTTTAGATGAAGAAGCGATATTAGAAGGTAAGTGCACCATTAGGATAGATTTTGAGAAAGTTTGTAAAAAACTCAAAAGGCTTCGCAAGCGATGAAGTGCACCCAGCGTTTCCACCCAAGCATCGAAGATTTTCGCTCTTCATTCTATCGTGATAGGGATCGCATCATCCACTCCTCTTCGTTTCGCAGGCTCGAATACAAAACCCAAGTCTTCATCAACTACGTTGGTGATTACTTTCGTACGCGTCTGACCCACTCGCTTGAGGTGGCGCAGATTTCACGCACCATTGCTAGAGAACTAAACCTTAGCGAGCCGCTGGCCGAAGCCATTGCTCTATCACACGATCTTGGCCATACCCCCTTTGGGCATGTGGGCGGCGACGAGCTGGATCGTCTCATCAAAGATGGTTACAGTGCCAACGGTTTTGAGCACAATTTCCAGTCCTTTAGGGTCGTTACAAAGCTCGAAAAACGCTACAAAGATTTCGATGGACTCAATCTCACTTTCGCCACTTTAGAGGGGATCCTCAAGCATTCCTATCCATACAAAAAGAGTTTTCTTGGAGAGTGGTACGATGAGTTCTTCAAACTCGATCGCCATCCAAGTTTGGAGGCTGTAATTGTGGACAAGGCTGATGAAATCGCTTACATCAG
>WGBC01000024.1 GCA_015494535.1 Nitratiruptor sp.
CAATCGCTATACGCTGCCTCTGTCCTCCGCTTAGATTCATTCCAGCCTCTTGCAATTTGGTATAGATCCCATCTGGCAAGCTTTGCACAAACTCATAAGCCCCCGCACTTTTGAGTGCTTGGGTCACTTTTTGCTCATCAAAATCCTCTCCTCCCACGTTCACAGCCACGCTCTCTTGCAAAAGGTAGATGCGTTGCGTAACGAGGGCTATGGATGATCGAAGCTGCTTGATGTCAATCTCTTTGATGTCGATCCCATCGATGGTTATGCGTCCAGAAGTGGGATCGTAGAAGCGCACAATCAGGTTGATAAGCGAGCTCTTGCCGCTGCCGCTATCCCCCACAATCGCTGTGATGAGATTTTTTTGGGCACAAAAGGATACATCCTCAAGGGCACTCTTTTTGCCATAAGAGAGGCTGACATTTTCAAAACAGAGTTTACTCATCTCTTTTGGTATAGGTTTGTCGCCGCTTTTGATGGAGGGTTTGAGATCGATTATATGAAAAATCCTCTCACTTGCTGCCACTGCATCTTGGATCTGGTTGTAGAGCTTTGAGGTGTGTTTAATGGGGGTATAGAGCATAAAAAGAGCAGTCATAAAAGAGAAAAACTCTCCTGTGCTCATTCTACCCTCAATCACCTCCTGCCCACCCATAAAGATCACCAAAGAGACAATAACCGCTCCCAAAACCTCCATAAAGGGGCTAATAATCTCTTGGGTTCTTACCTGCTTGAGGGTAAGCTCAAAAAACTCATCATTGTGCCTGTTAAAGCGCTTGAGCTCGTTTTCCTCTTTTGCTTCCGCTTTGATAAGCTCGATGTTGTTGAAGATTTCAGTCAGGTGCGTGGTGAGATCGGAGATCTTTTCTTGGGATTTGTGGGAGATCTTTTTCATCCGTTTTGCCAAGCGTGAGAGCGGATAGATAGCAAGCGGCATAATAAAAAGAAAGTAAAGGGCTAAATGGGGGCTTTGGTAAATCACCACAAAGGTAAGCGCAAAGATAGTGAGCATCTCTCGGATGAAACTTGGAATCATATTGGCTACAACATTTTTGATGCGGTTGATGTCATTGGTAAGGCGGCTTATAAGCTCGCCTGAGGGCTGCTTGATGAAGTAGTCCATCTGCATAGCTAGCAGAGACTCTAGCATCTTTTGGCGCACAATGCGAATCACATCTTGCCCGATATACTCAGTATAGTAGACCTGGATAAATTTACCAAAGCCTTTGAGAAAGTAGAGAAGAATCACCAAAGGAGGCAGATAGTAGAGCATCTGCTTATCTTTATTGATAAAGATCTCATCTAAAATCGGCTTTACCACATAGGCAGAGGCGCTGGTGCCAACTGCTGCCATAATCATGCCAAGGATAGCTATGAAAAATTTAAGCTTATGCTTAATAATAAATGGCCAAAACCTTCGTAAAACTGCTATCAAATCTTCTCCCAAAGAGTGCCTTGAGGTGTGTCCATAAGAGCGATACCCATATCAAGCAGCTCTTGGCGAATGGCATCGGCTTTGGTGAAATCTTTGGCCTTTTTGGCTTCGCTTCGCCGCTGAATGAGCTCTTCGATTTTTTGTTTAGTTTCTTCATCGATGCCTTGTTGAAAGTAGCTAAAGGGATCTTTTCCCCCAATGCCAATAATCTCTGTAAGACTGGCAATGTTTGATGCGATCTCTTTTTTGAGGGCTTTATCTTTTGGATTTTGATCGAGATTCTCATTGGCCTGGGCTATGAAGTTATCCATTACTGCTAAGGCTTTTGAGATGTTGAGGTCGTCGCTGAGAGCTTCTAAAATTGCTTTTTGAAACTCGTTTGCTTTAGGTGTATTTTGAATTGGATAGATGCGCTTTTTGAGGCGATAGAGCTTATCAAGCCTCTTTTTTGCCTGCAAGAGATCCTCTTCATTGAAGTTAAGAGGTGATCTATAGTGGGTGCTAAGCAGGTAAAAGCGCAAAACCTCTCCGTCATAGACTCTTAAAGCATCTTTTATAAAGAAGCTATTACCCAACGATTTACTCATTTTCTCTCCGCTAATCGTTACGAAGCCGTTATGCATCCAATATTTGGCAAGCTCTTGGGAGGTAGCACATCTTGTTTGAGCTGCTTCGTTTTCATGATGGGGAAAGAATAGATCGGCTCCTCCTGCGTGAATATCTATTTGATAGGGCATATCGTGGTAGGCTAGGTGGCGGTTGATCATAGCTGAGCACTCTATATGCCAGCCAGGTCTTCCTTTGCCAAAAGGAGCATCAAAGCAGTAATCTTTCTCTTTGCAAGCCTTCCAGAGGGCAAAGTCTGCCGGGTTTTTCTTGTGGGGATTTGGCTCAATGCGACTTAGCTGCTCCTCGTCGCACTTTTTACTTAAAGAGCAGTATTTTTCATCTTTGGAGGTATCAAAGTATATGTCGCCATTGGGGATTTTGTAGGCGCAATCCTTTTCTAAGAGTTTTTCGATCATTGCAATCATCGCATCGATATTTTCTGTGGCTTTTGGCTCAATATCAGCTCTTTGTACGCCTAAGGCATCCATATCCTCTAAGTAGCGCTGTATATAATATTTAGTTATCTCTTTGAGGCTTTTACCACTATCTTGCATCTTTTTGATAATCTTATCATCAATATCGGTAAAATTTTTCATAAAAAGGACTCTGTAACCCAACGCTTTGAGGGTGCGGCGCAAAATATCAAAGGCAATGGCACTTCGAGCGTGTCCCAAGTGGGCATCATCATACACTGTTGGCCCACACACATAGATACGCACCTCATTATCTTTAATAGGCTTAAACTCTACTTTCTCTTTGGCTCTACTATCAAAAATTCTCATTGATCCTCCAAAACTCTTTTGTTAGTGCAATTATAGCTATTTCTAAGCAGGCTGCCAAAATGGTATAGATAATTTTTCTATCAACAATGAAGGCTTTAAGCTTTGCTATTCCAAAAGCTCTGATATTGAGCCAAAAGAGCATAAAGCCTGCAAGAGAGGAGGCTAGGGCTAAACCTGCTGCTTGCAGTGGATAGATAAATAGTAGCGAAAAGATAATATTGGTAAGCAAAGAAAAGGTTGCAATTTTTGCAGCTCTTTTTTGGTTGTGGGTAGCGTAGATCCACAAGGAGAAAAGCTTTGC
>WGBC01000025.1 GCA_015494535.1 Nitratiruptor sp.
ATAGAAAAGCAGATCGATCTGGAAGAAATCCAAGAGCGCCTTGCTCCTTATATGGGGGAGCAAAACTGCTATGTGGGACTTATGTATAAGGGCAAAACTTTCAATGAGCTTTTTCCACAGATAGCTACCAATTATATCCATAATGTTTGCAAAACAGATATCGAAGTAGAAGGCGATTGCTACATTGTGGGGGATGCGCACATAGGGTATGATGCTGGGCTGAATTTTTGCAGCGTCAATGAGCTTCCCAAAAAACTACAGGAAGCCACCAAGTTTCGCCTTTTACCTCTTAGTCAAGAGGCGGCTTGCCTTGTGAAGCAAGGCTTTGAGAAGATTTTCGATGAAAATATCTTTCGCTTTTCACTGTTTGGGCTACATTACTATCTACTTCCTACGCTCTTTATGGGAAACAAAAGAGCCTTTTTCGATAAGCTCCAAGAGGTAGCCCAAGAGGATGATGCCACTATCAAAGAGAAGTATACCCTAGAGCGGAAATTAGAGCGGCTTGTAAAAAGACTGGAAGATGAGAGGCTTTCGCAAAAGGTGCTTTTGAGCTTTCTCTTTGCCAAAAAATCAAACAATGCAATCGATTTGTATCAGATGATAGAAGATGTAGCCCCTTCAAGAATAAGCAGAGCAAAAGAGCTGATGAAAGATTTTCAAATAGAGCCTAAAGCAAGTAGATTTGTCAAAAAAAGAGACTACGACAAAGAGGCGCTCTATATTCGCGATTATATAGATGATGGGTTATTGTTGGCCAAACTCATTTTTGGCAAAGAAAAAATTGCACATTCCGAAGTAATAGAAAGTATCATCGCTAAAAAGATACTTGTTGGCTCCAATGCATCAAATCAAGAAAAGCGTGAGTTTTCCAAGGTGGTTTCGGGATATTTTGTAGATGATGTGGATTTTTCCAAGCACCAAAGATTCATAGACTTTTTAGGAGCATTGGGTGCATTGGGATTTGAGGGGAGCAACTATATCTATGTGGAGGTAGATGCGATGGAGAGTTTTTCTGAACTGGCGAAAAAGAAGTTTGAAGAGGTAGAGTTGCTGCGAAAGCCGCGTGCTAGGGAGCTCTATGCACTGGGGGCTTTGGCGCAGCTGGTGATGAAGTGGCAGTATGCCAACGGCAGTGAATCACTAGCAAAATATCTCGATAGCATCGGTGCAGTTACACCCCAGAATGCCGATAGAGTCTTTCGCAAAGTCTATGAAGCGGCGCGCAAATACAGTGTGGGAGGCAAAGAGTACGATGATCTGCTGCAGCTCTATGTGGATGCTAGGGAGGCTGTGAAAAATGAGGATACCATCTCTATTGATAGGGCAAACATCGCCTTTGTGATGGGCAGTGTGGATTACAAAAAGTATAAAGAGCAAAAAGGAGAAGAGTGATGGAGTATGCGAAGCAGTCTGAGATTTTGTTTTTGTGGGATGGAGAGAACTGGAATCCAAACGGTGATATGCTCAACTCCAATGCCCCGCGCTATGATGAGATAAGCCGTAAAGCTCTTGTGAGCGATGTGCGTATCAAGCGTACGATCCGAGACTTTCTAGAAAGCCAAGGTGAGGAGATCTTTGTCAAAGAGACATACACCGACAAAGGTTTGGCAGACGGCAAGGCACGTGTCAAAAGCATAGCAGGTGAAGCGAGCAATATAGAAGAAGTGATCTTGCGAAAGTGCATCGATGTGCGCGCTTTTGGTGGGGTGTTTCCGGTGGAAAAGGAGACCCATAGCCTCACGGGTCCTATGCAGTTTAAGATGAGCAAGTCTTTGAATGAAACCGAGATCGTCTTTATCAAAGGCACTGGTGCTTTTGCCAGCAAAGAGGGACAGCAAAACAAAACCTTTCGCGAGGAGTATATCCTCCCCTATGCCATCTTTGCCACCTATGGCGTGATCAATGCGCTCAATAGCCAAAAGACGCAGCTAAGCGAAGAGGATGTGCAAAAGATCCTAAGCGCTCTATGGCTAGGCACCAAGAACCTCATCTCCCGCAGCAAGTTTGGCCAAATGCCGCGCTTTTTGATGCGCATTATCTACAAAGAGCCCGGCGTCTACATCGGGGGGCTCGATAATCTCGTGCGACTCGAAACACCCAAAGCCTCAGAGCTCGAGATCCGATCGACGGCGGACTACACGCTCGATATCGAACCGATAGTCCAGGAGATCGAAAAATATAGCGACAAGATAGAAAAGATAGAGTATCAGTGCGACGATGCTCTAAACATCGCTCCCCTTCCGGATGCTTGGGAGCGCGTGGAGTTCGGTGCGTAGCGATGGTAGTTGGGTTTGAGATATGGGCCGATTTTGGCCACTTTAGCCATCCAGCGACCGTCTATAGTTCTCTGACATACCCCGTGCCGCCCAAAACTACGGTGATGGGGGTGCTGGGAGCCATAGCGGGGCTTGATGACTACTATGGGCTCAATGCTATGCGCTACAGTGTGGTGGTGGAGCATCTTGAGGGCAAGCGGCAGTTTTGTTTCAACGGCATCAAAGATGCCCTCAAAGAGCTGGAC